>JANNNM010000385.1:0-13002 GCA_031398535.1 Betaproteobacteria bacterium
GGTGGTTCAATTCCGCCCTTGGCCACCAAAAAAAGACGGGCCCGCGCAAGCGGGCCCGTTTTCATTGCGACATCACGCCAGGTCGTAGCGATCGAGGTTCATCACCTTGGTCCACGCCGCCACGAAATCCCGCACGAACACCTTCTGCGCGTCATTCGACGCATAGACTTCCGCCAGCGCGCGCAGCTGCGAATTCGAACCGAAGACCAGATCCGCGACGGTGCCGGTCGCCTTCAGCGCGTCCGTCGTCCGGTCGCGCCCTTCCAGCACACCCGGTGAGGTGGCCGACTTCTGCCACCTTGTGCGCATGTCGAGAAGATGCACGAAGAAATCGTTCGACAGGGTCTCGGGTCGCGTCGTGAAGACGCCGTGCGCGGAGTGGCCGAAGTTGGTGTTCAGCGCGCGCATGCCGCCGATCAGCACCGTCATCTCGGGCGCCGTCAGCGTCAGCAGGTTGGCGCGGTCCACCAGCTGTTCGGCGGCCGAGGCCTCGAAGCCCTTGCGCAGGTAATTGCGGAACCCGTCGGCGGTAGGCTCCAGCGGCGCGAACGAGTGGGCGTCGGTCTGGTCCTGTGATGCATCCGTGCGCCCGGGCGAAAAGGGCACCGTGATGTCCACGCCGGCCTTCTTTGCGGCCGCTTCGACCGCCGCGCAACCGCCGAGCACGATCAGGTCGGCAAGCGAAATCTTCCTGCCGCCGGTCGATGCGCTGTTGAAATCCTTCTGGATCGCTTCCAGCTTCTGCAACACCTTCGCCAGTTCCGCCGGCTGGTTCACTTCCCAGTCCTTCTGCGGCGCCAGGCGGATGCGCGCGCCATTCGCGCCGCCGCGCTTGTCGCCGCCGCGGAACGTCGATGCGGAAGCCCACGCGGTGGTGACGAGTTGCCCGATGGAAAGTCCGGATGCGAGGACCCTGGCCTTCAACGCCGCGACATCACCCGCATCGACCAGCGGGTGATCGACTGGGGGAACCGGGTCCTGCCAGATCAGCACTTCCTTCGGCACCAGCGGACCGAGGTAGCGGTCGCGCGGACCCATGTCGCGGTGCGTCAGCTTGTACCAGGCGCGGGCGAAGGCGTCGGCGAGTTCGTGCGGATTCGCGAGGAAGCGCCGCGCAATCGTCTCGTAGGCGGGGTCCATCCGCAGGCCCATGTCGGCGGTGGTCATCATCGGCGCGTGGCGCCGGCCCGGATCATGGGCATCGGGCACCGTGCCTGCTGCCGCCGGGTCCTTCGGGGTCCACTGGTGCGCGCCGGCCGGGCCCTTCGTCAGCACCCACTCGTACCCGAACAGGTTTTCCAGGTAGTTGTTGTCCCATCGGGCCGGGTTGGTGGTCCACGCGCCTTCGATACCGCTGCTGATCGTGTCCACACCCTTGCCGCTGCCGAACGAGTTCTTCCAGCCGAAGCCCTGCTCGTCGATGGGGGCACCCTCGGGCGCGGGACCGACGTATTCGCCGGGATTGGCGGCGCCATGGCACTTGCCGAACGTGTGTCCGCCGGCGACGAGCGCCACGGTCTCTTCATCATCCATCGCCATGCGCGCGAAGGTTTCGCGGATGTCGCGCGCCGAGGCCACCGGATCCGGATTGCCGTTGGGACCTTCCGGATTCACGTAGATCAGGCCCATCTGCACGGCGGCGAGCGGATTCGCGAGCTGGCGGTCGCCGCTGTAGCGCTGGTCATCGAGCCACTTGCCTTCGGGTCCCCAGTAGATCGCCTCGTCCGGCTCCCATACATCGACGCGGCCGCCGGCGAAGCCGAAGGTCTTGAAGCCCATCGAGTCCAGCGCGACGTTGCCCGCGAGCACCATCAGGTCGGCCCACGAGATCTTGCGGCCGTACTTCTGCTTGATCGGCCAAATCAGTCGGCGCGCCTTGTCGAGGCTGACGTTGTCGGGCCAGCTGTTCAGCGGCGCGAAGCGCTGCGTGCCGAAACCCGCGCCGCCGCGGCCATCCGCGATGCGGTAGGTGCCGGCGCTGTGCCACGCCATGCGGATGAAGAACGGACCGTAGTGGCCATAGTCCGCGGGCCACCAATCCTGCGAATCGGTCATCAGCGCATGGAGGTCACGGATGACGGCATCGAGGTCCAGCGACTTGAATTCCTCGGCGTAGTTGAATGCCTCGCCCATCGGATTGGAGAGTGCAGAGTGCTGGTGCAGGATCCCGAGATTCAACTGATCCGGCCACCAGCTGGCGTTGTTAGGGCCACCGCCCGCCAGCGTGTGTTTGCGGGCACCGCCCGAGTACGGGCACGTTGCTTCATCTGGCATGGCTCTCTCCCTGGATTGTTGGTTCCTATCGACCGGTAAAGTCTGGAACACGGGCACCGATAGCGCAAA
Organism: Betaproteobacteria bacterium; assembly: GCA_031398535.1. GTDB lineage: Bacteria > Pseudomonadota > Gammaproteobacteria > Burkholderiales > Casimicrobiaceae > VBCG01. The sequence continues at coordinate 2,344 of JANNNM010000385.1, forward strand.
TTGATTCTGCTAATCGGGCTGATAACGTAGGCCCATGGCATGACCCGGCCTCGCGGGCTTCGGGGAGGGCGATGATCGCACCTGCGTTCATAATGCGCGTGCCCCGCATTGCGGCCGGACCTCCCCTCGATCCAAGCATCCATGGAGTTGCCATGCAACCGTTTGCCGAACTGAAGGTGGCGCTGTACACCGCCGTGCTGTCCGATGTGCTCGACAGCCTGGGCTACATGCGCCAGGCCATGCGGCCCTTCGTGCGGCCGCTCGACGACTCGCTGAAGCTGATGGGGCGGGCGCGCACCGGCCTGTGGATGGAGGTCTACACGGTCACGGAAGGCGAGAACCCGTACGAACACGAGATTGCGCTGATCGACGACCTGAAGCCCGGTGACGTGGCCGTCTTCGGCTGCGGCGGACCCACCGATCGCGTGGCGCCGTGGGGCGAGCTGCTGTCGACGGCTTCCAAGTGCCGAGGTGCCGAAGGCTGCGTCACGGACGGGCTGGTGCGCGATGTGCGGCAGATCCGCGAGATGGGCTTCCCGGTCTTTCACGGCGGCATCGGTCCTCTGGACACGCGGGGCCGCGCCCGGATGATGGCGATCGACGTGCCGACCGAATGCGGTGGCGTCCGGGTGGCGGCCGGCGACATCGTGTTCGGCGACGTCGATGGCGTCGTGGTCATTCCCGCAGCGATCGCGGAGGAGGCCATCGGCCTCGCGCTGGCCAAGGTCGCGGCCGAGAATCGCACGCGCGATGCGCTGCTGCGCGGCGACCTGCTGCAGGACGTCTATGCGAGGTATGGCGTCCTTTGACATCGGCTTGTCGCGCCAACGCGCTATGCTGGCGCCGGATGCCTTGAGCCCCATCGAAACATCGATCCCGCGAGGCTGAAGTCTCGCCTACAACACTGGTCGGGCCGGAAGGCGAGCACACGCCCGCGAGGCCACGGAGGATTGCATGGAACCGAAGACGATATCCGATGATGCGGTCCGGCAGGAGCGCCTTGCCGCCGTGACCGCGTTGGTGAACGCCAAGGTGGCGCCGGACCAGCGCGCGATGCTCGTCGACTTTGTCGGCCAGTACTTGGGGAAGGTGGATCCGGAGGACATCGCAGCGCGCTCCGCAGCGGATCTCTACGGCGCCGCGCTGTCGCACTGGAACTTTGCGCGCGTCCGCGCGCCCGGCAAGGCGAAGGTGCGCGTCTTCAATCCGACCATCGAGGAACTGGGCTGGCAGTCGACGCACACCGTCGTCGAGATCGTCAACGACGACATGTCGTTCCTCGTCGACTCGGTATCGATGGAGATCATGCGGCATGGCTTGACGCTGCACCTGATGAGCCACCCGATCATCGGCGTGCAACGCGATGCCGCCGGCACACTGCAGGGCCTCGCGCAGGACGGCACGCAGGAGTCGTTCATCCATGTCGAGGTGGACCGGCTGCCTGAAACGGCGCAGATGGCGGCGTTGTCCGCCGACATCGAGCATGTGCTGGGCGACGTCCGCCGCGCGGTGGACGACTGGGAACCGATGCGCGAGCGGATGCTGGCCATCGCCAACGACGGGGCGCCACCGCCGGCCTGCATTCCCGCAGGCGAGATGGAGGAGGGCAGGAATTTCCTGCGCTGGCTGGCGGACAATCACTTTACGCTGCTGGGCTACCGGCAGCATGACCTCGTCAAGATCGACGGGCAGGATGCACTGAAGGTGGTGCACGGATCGAGTCTCGGGGTGCTTCGCGAGACCGACGACAAGGTTGTCTCCGCCAGTTTTGCGGCGTTGCCGGCCGCGGTGCGTGCGTATGCTCGGCGCCCGGAGTTGCTGGTGATCACCAAGTCGACCGCGCGCTCGACCGTGCATCGGCCCGGCTATCTCGACTACATCGCGATCAAGCGCTTCGACGCAGCCGGCAACGTGTGCGGCGAGGATCGCTTCCTCGGGCTCTTCACGTCGACCGCCTACAGCGCCGATCCCCTCGACATCCCGCTGCTGCGGCGGAAGACGGCCAACCTGATCGCGGCCTCGGGCGTCGGCGCGGGGGGCCACGCCGCGCGCGCGTTGCGCAACATCATCGTCAACTATCCGCGCGACGAGCTGTTCCAGATCTCCGAGCCCGACCTGCTGCGGATCGCCACCGGCATCCTGCAACTCGGCGACCGGCAGCGGTTCCGCCTCTTCGTCCGCCGCGACCCGTTCGAGCGTTTCCTGTCGTGCCTCATCTATGCGCCGCGCGACAACTACACGACCGAGCTGCGCCAGAAGTGGCAGCAGATCCTGATCGCGGCATTCAACGGCACCGGCGCGGAGTTCAACGTCTCGCTGTCCGAGTCGCCGCTGGCACGGATCCACATCACGGTGCGGACCACCCCCGGATCGATCCCGGATTTCGACGTGCGCGACGTCGAGGCGCGGCTTGCCGCCGCGGCGCGGCGCTGGAGCGACGACCTCAAGTCCGCGCTGGTCGGTGATCTTGGCGAGGCACAGGGGTTGGCGCGCATGCGGCAGTTCGCGGCGGCGTTTCCCGCCGGCTACCGCGAGGAGTATCCGGCGCGTGCCGCAGTGCCCGACATCGCGATGATCGCGGGACTCACGGAAGTACGGCCGCTGGCAATGAATCTCTACCGGCCGCTGGAAGCGCCGCCGGGCACCGTGCGCTTCAAGCTCTTCCACCTGGGCAAGCCGATGTCGCTGTCGGAAAGCCTGCCGATGCTCGAACACATGGGCGTGAAGGTGCAGGACGAGCATCCGCACACGATCGCGCCGGAAGGCATGCTGGCGGTGGCGATGCACGATTTCGGCCTCGTCACGATGCGTCCCGGCGCCGACGTCGATGTCGAAGGGTTGCATCAGGTGTTCGAGGAAGCGTTCGGCCGCATCTTCAGCGGCGAGGTCGAGAGCGACGACTTCAACCGGCTGGTGGTGGCGGCCCGGATGCCGGTCGACGACATCGTCGTGCTGCGCGCGTACGGCAAGTACATGCGGCAGATCGGCTTTGCGTTGTCGCAGTCGTTCATCGAGGCCACCCTCGCCAATCACGCGGAGATCGCGCGCCGGCTGGTCGGCCTCTTTCGCACGCGGATGGACCCCGACGGCGGCCTCGGTGCCGGCGCGCGCGCCGCTGACGAGCAGCGCGCGATCGAAGTCGCGCTGGAGGATGTCGAGAACCTCTCCGAGGATCGGGTGCTGCGCCAGTACCTCGCACTGATCCTCGCGACGACGCGGACCAATTTCTGGCGGCGCGATGCAGCGGGCGCGCGGCGGACCTTCCTGTCCTTCAAGTTCGACCCGGCGAAGGTGCCCGGCCTGCCCGAGCCGAAGCCGATGTTCGAGATCTTCGTCTACTCGACCCGCTTCGAAGGCGTGCACCTGCGCGGCGGGCGCGTGGCGCGTGGCGGATTGCGCTGGTCGGATCGCCCCGAGGATTTCCGCACCGAGGTGCTGGGCCTCGTGAAGGCGCAGATGGTCAAGAACACGGTGATCGTGCCCGTGGGGTCGAAGGGCGGCTTCGTGCTGAAGCGCGCGCCTGCAATGAGCGACCGCGAGGCGTACATGAAGGAAGGGGTCGCCTGCTACCAGGACTACCTGCGCGGGCTGCTCGACCTCACCGACAACCGCGTGGGGGATGCGATCGTTCCGCCGCCGCAGGTGAAGCGCCACGACCCCGACGACCCGTACCTGGTGGTGGCGGCCGACAAGGGGACCGCCACGTTCTCCGACTATGCCAACGCCGTCAGCCGCGAGTATGGCTTCTGGCTCGACGACGCGTTCGCCTCGGGCGGGTCGGCCGGCTACGACCACAAGGTGATGGGCATCACGGCGCGCGGTGCGTGGGAATCGGTCAAGCGCCATTTCCGGGAGATGGGCGTCGACACGCAGACGACGGATTTCTCCGTCGTCGGCATCGGCGACATGTCGGGCGACGTATTCGGCAACGGCATGCTGCTGTCACGGCACATCCGCCTCGTGGCTGCCTTCGATCACCGGCACATCTTCTTTGACCCCGATCCCGATACGGCCAAGAGCTTCGCGGAGCGGGAGCGCCTGTTCAAGTTGCCGCGATCGTCATGGGCGGACTATGACGCGAAGTTGCTGAGCGCCGGGGGCGGCATTCACCCGCGCTCGGCCAAGGCCATCGCGCTCACGCCGCAGGTGCGGAAGCTGCTCGCGGTGGACCAGAACTCGATGACCCCCACCGAGCTCGTCAACGCCATCCTGAAGGCGCCGGTCGATCTGCTCTACAACGGCGGGATCGGCACCTACGTCAAGGCGTCCGGACAAACCAATGCCGAGGTCGGCGACCGCGCCAACGATGCGCTGCGCGTCGACGGCCGCGATCTTCGCTGCAAGGTGGTGGGCGAGGGCGGCAATCTCGGCTGCACGCAACTGGGCCGCATCGAATACGCGGCCAACGGCGGGCGCATCTACACCGACGCGATCGACAATTCGGCTGGCGTGGACACCTCGGACCACGAGGTCAACATCAAGATCCTGCTGGGACTTGCGGTGACCGACGGCGACCTGACCGAGAAGCAGCGCAACGTGCAGCTGGCGTCGATGACGGACGAGGTGGCCGCGCTGGTGCTGCGCGACAACTATTTCCAGACGCAGGTGCTGTCGATCACCGGGCGCATCGCGCCATCGCTGCTCGACGCGCAGGCGCGCTTCATCCAGTACCTGGAAAAGCAGGGGCGGTTGAACCGCTGGATCGAATTCCTGCCCGACGACGACGAGATCGCGCTCCGGCGCCGCAACGGCACCGGCCTTGCCAGCCCGGAGGCCGCCGTGCTGCTGGCCTACGGCAAGATGTGGCTCTACGACGAGATGCTGGCCTCCACGTTGCCCGACGATCCGTGGGTCGCGACCGCGCTGCTGCGCTATTTCCCGTCCGCGATGACGAAGGGCTATGCCTCGCACATGGCGCGGCACCCGCTGAAGCGCGAGATCATCGCGACGCACGTGATCAACAGCATGTTGAACCGCGTGGGCAGCACCTTCGTCCACCGGATGATGGAGACCACCGGCGCGCAGCCGCACGAGATCGTGCGCGCGTACCTGCTGAGCCGCGAGATCTTCGGGCTGGTCCCGTTGTGGCTCGGCATCGAGGCGCTCGACAACAAGGTGGCCGACGCCGTTCAATCGACGATGCTGGTCGATGCCAGCGCGCAGCTCGAGCGAGCCACCACGTGGTTCCTGCGCTCGCGCCGCCTCTCCGACGACATGGGCGGGACCATCGATCACTTCCGGCCGGGGGTCGAGGCCCTGGTGCCTCGCGTTTCCGCGATGCTGGAGCCGGCTGAGCGGGCACGGGCCGAGGCGGAGGTCACGCGACTGGCGGCTGCCGGGGTGCCCCGCGAGATTGCCGAGCGTGTGACTACGCTGCCGGCGCTGCTGTCCGCGCTCGACATCGCGGAGGTGGCGGGTGCGGACAAGAAGCCGGTGGCCACGGTCGCGGCGATCTATTTCGACCTGGGCAACCGTCTTGGCGTGCCGTGGCTGCGCGAGAGGATCGGGGCCCTGCCCGGTCATGCCCATTGGCAGATCCTCGCCCGGAGCGCCATGCAGGACGATCTTGCCAACCTGCAGCGCACGGTCACGCAGGAAGTGGTGGCCGGCGCCGGCACGCTGACCGCCAAGGACCGGATGATCGCCGCGTGGCAGGATCAGAACCGGAGGCCGCTCGAGCGTGTGGCAAAACTGCTCGCAGAGGTCCGCGCGGTGGAGGCACCGGACGCGTCGATGCTGTCGGTCGTGCTCCGTGAGATGCGGAATCTTGCCTAGTACAAACTGCAGCAAGTGATTTCAACCCCAATACGACACTCGGACGCTGGCGAGGTGATCCACAAGCGATGAGCATGGAGATTGCGCCTCCGTTCCAGTAGAGTTGTAGAGTGCATAGGTAAAGCTGCCGATGCGCCGGTGGCGGTTCGCTCGCACCGTGGAGTCCAAGGCGTCAAAACAGGTGTTCAGGATCAGGGGAAGGGCGGGCCCGCAGTGTTGCAGGTCTCGCAGCGCGGATAAGTCCAGGGGCGGGCCGGCAATGAGTGTTGCGTATCTGAAGCATGTCGCGGCAACCGCGATGCAACGTGTGTGTGCAAGCTCCGGCAACGCCTTCCAATCGATCGCAGTCCCGTTGAAGCAGGCGGCCATCGCCGCCTTCGCGCTGGCCTTTGCCGCGTCCGCGCTTGCCGCGGTCGGCGTCAATAAGAGCTTCGCGCCCAATTCGGTCACCGCCGGCCAGGTGTCGACGCTCACCCTGGTGTTCGTCAACCCGAATGCCGCCGCCGCCACCGGGACCGGCGTGACCGACACGCTGCCCGCCAACGTCGTCATCGCCAATCCGCTGACCGTCGGCACCAACACCTGCGGCTTCGCGGTCAGCGCCACGCCGGGCACCCAACCCATCGTCCTTTCGGGCGGCACGATCCCCGGCATCACCGCCGGGGCCCCGGGCCAGTGCACGTTGACGATCAACGTCGTCTCGTCGATCCCGAACACGTACCTCAACCTCATTCCCGCCAATTCGATCACGTCGTCGCAGGGCACCAATTCGCAGAACGTGCAGGCCACGCTGGTCGTGTCCGCGCCGGCCAACATCACCGGCAGCAAGGCCTTCGTCCCGGCCAACGTGCACGGCAATCAGACCGGTCAGGTCTCGTTCTCGCGCGTGACGATCACGCTGACCAATCCCAATGCCATTCCGCTGACCGGCGCGTCGATCACGGATGCGATGCCGGCGCAGATCACGATTGCCACGCCTGCCAACGCCACCACCACGTGCGGCGCGGGGACAGCCACGGCGTCCGCGCCCGCCACCAACCCGGCCACGCTGACTCTGGCCGGCGGCACCATCCCGGCGAACGGCTCATGCACGATCGCGGTGGACGTCGTCGCCCGCAACCCGCTCATCTACCAGGACGTCAATCCCGCCACCAACACGGTCGCCGCCAATACGCTCACTACGACCGAAGGCGCGCGCAACGCAGCGTTCTCCGCGAACATCCGCGTGCAGACCGGCGCGTCCATCACGAAGTCGTTCTCGCCCAATCCGATTCCGCCGGGCGGCACCACGGTGTCGACGATGACCATCGTCGTCAACAACTGGAATGCGACGCCACTGGCGCCGATCACGTTCACCGACACTTTCCCGGCCAACATGACGCTGGCCGGTGTGCCGACCACCACCTGCACGGGCACGCTCACCAGCGCGGCCAATTCCGTCACGCTGACGGGTGGTTCGCTGGCGGGGGCGCCAGCAGGCGTCGCGTCGACTTCCTGCACGATCACCGTGCCGGTATTCGCCACCGCCACGGGCACCAACACCATTGCCGCCAACAACTTCGGCGGCGTCGCGTCGGCTGCCGGCAGCAGCCAGCTGGTGGTCACGCCGATCGGCGGCAGCAAGGCGTTCAGTACCCCGGCGTTCCAGACCGGGACGACGACGATGACGCTGACGCTGCGGAACATCACCGCCACCCCGGCGACGATCACGACGATCACCGACAACCTCACCACGATGGGCGCCGGCTTCACCGTGGCGGCCGGCGCGGTTCCCGGCGGCACCTGCGGCTCCTCGCTCACGTCGCCCACCCCGGGCACACTGATCACCCTGACAGGCGGCACCATCCCCGCCAACGGCACCTGCACGATCACGCTGCTGATCGATATCGGGCCCAACTCCGCCACGGGCAATCGCACCAACACCATTGCCGTCAACGGCGTGGTCACGAGCCTAGGCAACAACCTGCAGACGATCACCGGGGTGGTCAACGTCGAACGCGCGCTGGCAATGGGCAAGGCGTTCTCGCCAGCGAACGTCCAGGCCGGCACGGTCACGCGACTCACGGTCACGCTGACGCGCCGCGCTGGCGCCGCGGCGCTGACCAACATCGCGTTCTCCGATGCGCTGACCACGATGGGCGCGGGCTTCGTCGTCGCCAATCCGGCGGTCGAGGCCACGACGTGTACCGGTGCCGCCGTCGCCGCCACGCCGGGCGCCACCACTTTCTCGGTGGCCGGGGGCAGCCTGGCCGGCGGTGCCGCTGCAACCTCGTGCACCGTATCGGTCAACGTGCAGACGCCGCTGGCCGCGGCCGCCACCTATACCAACACGATTGCCGCCAACAACCTGACCACGGCACAGGGCGTGACCAACGCCGCGGCGACTGCCAACCTCGTGCTGTCACCGTCGACCACCGTCACGGTCAACAAGTCGTTCACGCCCACCATCGTGGCGGTGAACGGAACCTCGGTCATGGCGATCCAGGTGCGCAACAACAATGCCGGCGCGATCGCGCTGACCGGCGTCGGGTTCACCGACAACCTGCCGGCCGGCATGATCATCGCCAACCCGCCGGCGCCCACGTTCACGGGCACCGGCTGCAGCATCGCGGGCGGCTCGATTTCGGCACCCAACGGCGGCAGTACCGTCACGGTCACCAATGCAACCGTCGGCCTCAATTCGATCTGCACGCTGAGCGTCACCGTGCGGGCAACGGCATCCGGCTACCTGATCAATACGATCCCGCCGAATGCTGTGAGTTCGGCGCAGGGTGTCACCAATCCGCTGCTCGGTTCGGCCACGCTCGGTGCCACCGGCACGATCAACCTCACGGTCACGAAGACCAACGGCGTGACGAGCGTCACGCCTGGAGGCACCACCACCTACACGATCGGCGTGTCCAATGCCGGCCCGAACGACGTCGCGGGCCTCGTCATCGACGACACGCCGCCCGCCGGTGTCACGTTCGGTGCATGGACCTGCGTGGCCGCGGGTGGCGCCACGTGCGGATCGGGTTCCGGCCCGATCAACGACACCGTCACCATTCCGATCGGTGGTTCGATCACCTACACGGTGCCGGCGACCATTGCGCCCAACGCGGTCGGCACGCTGACCAACACGATCAACGCCATCGTGCCGGGTTCGGTCATCAACACGGGCGGCAGCAGCGCGTCGGATACCGACACGGTCGTGCCGGTGACGAGCCTCGCGATCACGAAGGATGACGGCAGCACGACATACCTGCCCGGCGGCACCGGCACCTATGTGATGGTGCTGACCAACGGCGGCCCGTCGGATGCCACCAGCGTCAACATCACCGATACGTTGCCCGCAGGCGTCACCCAGAACGGCAGCGCCACGTGCGTTCCGGCCGGCGCCGGCGCCGCGTGCGGCACGATCAGCAATCCCGGCAGCGGTTTCTCCGTCAGCGGTGCGTATGTGCCGGCTGCCGGTGGCGCCAGCCTCACCTATTCGTTGCCGGTGAATTTCAGCGCCGGCATGTCCGCACCGACGATCACCAACACGGTGAACGCCGTCAACACCGCCAGCAGCGGCCCCGGGTCCACGGCCACGGCATCGGATACCAACGCGATCATCCTGCTGGCGCCCACGCTCGGCAAATCGATCGTGCCGGCCACGATCGCCGCGGGCGGCACCGCCACGCTGACGATCACGCTCGGTAATCCCAATGCCGCCGCCACGATCTTGACGTCCGCATTCACGGACACGATGCCGGCGGGGGTCACCACGTCCAGCGGCAATTCCGGCAGCTGCACCGGTGTCACGGTGAACGCGACGTCGATCACGATGGCGTCGGGGTCCACGGTGCCGGCTGGTGCGTGCACGATCATCGTCACGGTCACGTCGACCACCCCCGGCACGGTCACCAACACGACCGGCTCGCTGCAGACCGGCGTCGGTTCCGCCGGACCGGCCAGCGCGCCGATCACGGTGACGGCCAACGCGCCGACGCTGGCGAAGGCGATCGCACCGGCCACGATCAGTGCCGGCGGCACCGCCACGCTGACCATCACCGTCGGCAACACCAACGCCGTGCCGGTCACGCTGAGCGCGCCGTTCACGGACGCGATGCCCGCGGGCGTGACCACCACGTCGGCCAACACGGGGACCTGCGCGCCGGTCACAGTCGGAACGTCCCTGATCACGCTGCCGAGCGGCTCCTCCGTTCCGGCGGGCGGTTGCACGATCGTCGTCACCATCACGTCGACGACCCCTGGCACAGTCACCAACACGACCAGTTCGCTGCAGACCGCAGTGGGCACCGCACCCGCCGCCAGCGCGCCGCTGACGGTGAACGCCGTCGTGGCCACGCTTGGCAAGATCATCGTCCCGGCCACGATCACGGCCGGTGGCACCGCGACGCTGACGCTCACGCTGGGCAACACCAACGCCACGCCGCAGGCGTTGACGGCCGCCTTCACCGACAGCATGCCGGCCGGCGTGTCGACCACCTCGGCCAACACGGGAACCTGTACCGCGGTCACCGTGACGTCGAACCTGATCACGATGCCGGCGGGTACCGACATCCCGGCGGGCGGATGCACGATCATTGTCACGATCACGTCCACGACGCCCGGCGCCGTCCTCAACACCACCAGCACGCTGCAAACGGGTGCGGGCACCACGCCCGCCGCCAGCGCGCCGCTGACGGTGAACGAAGCGCCGCCGACATTGCTCAAGTCGATCCTGCCGGCCACCATCGTCTCGGGCGGTACGTCGACGCTGACGATCACCGTGGGCAACCCGAACGCCACGGCCCTCACGCTGACCGCGCCGGTCATCGACCCGATGCCTGCAGGCGTGACGACCACGTCGGCCCATACCGGCACCTGTGCGCCGGTCACCGTGGCGGCTGCGCTGCT
>JANNNM010000643.1:0-1412 GCA_031398535.1 Betaproteobacteria bacterium
GCATTTGCAGCGCAAGTGAGCGCGCACGCAGCCGGCGCGGCGGCGGCGGCGCAGCGCCGCGGATTTTGGTATTGTGGAGAGCCATGGCAAGCCCACTGCCGGACCCCGTTCCGCTGCCCCAGGTCCGCCGCGCGCTGATCACCAAGCTGCGCCACCACGGCGACGTGTTGCTGGCCTCGCCGGTGTTCACGGCGCTCGCGCGGGCGGCCCCCGGCATCGCCATCGACGCGCTGGTGTACGCGGAAACCGCGCCGATGCTGGCGGGACACCCGGCCATTGCCCAGTTGCACGCGATCGATCGCGGCTGGAAACATGAAGGCATGGTGGCGCAGGCGCGTGCCGAATGGCGGCTCTTTCGCACGCTGCGCGCGCGCCACTACGACCTGCTGATCCACCTGACCGAGCACCCGCGCGGACTCACGCTGGCGCGCCTGCTGCGGCCGCGGTGGTCGGTCACGCGTGAGCCGGACAAGCGGACCGCGTTGTGGCGCCGCAACTTCACGCACTTCTACAAGGTGCCGGCGCGCACGGAACGCCACATGGTCGAGCAGAACCTCGACGCATTGCGGCGCATCGGCATCGACCCGGACATGGCGGACCGCCGCCTCGTTCTGGTGCCGGCAGTGGCCGCGCGGACCCGCGTGGCGGCGCTCCTCACCGAACACCGGCTGACGCCGCGGGGCTTCGTGCAGATTCACCCGGGTTCGCGCTGGCTCTTCAAGTGCTGGCCGGCGGAACCGACCGCCGCGCTGATCGAGAGGATCGCGGCGCAACGGCTGCGCGTGGTCGTGACCGGCGCGCCGGACGAGCGCGAACGCACCCTGGTGGCGTCCATCCTCGCGTTGCTGCCGCCTGCCGTGCGCGCCGACGTCGTCGACCTCACCGGCCAGTTGTCGCTGGCTGAGCTCCCCGCGCTCACGGCGGAGGCACGTGCGTTCGCCGGCGTCGATTCTGCCCCGATGCACATCGCGGCGGCGATGCGCACACCCACGCTTGCGCTGTTCGGTCCGTCGAGCGAAATTGCCTGGGGTCCGTGGCAGGTCGTGCACCGCGTTGTCGTGTCCGACCGGCACCCGTGCCGTCCCTGCGGCCTCGATGGCTGCGGCGGCGGCAAGGTCTCGGAGTGCCTCACCACGCTGCCGGTGGAACGCGTCGAGACGGCCTTCCAGAGCCTGCTGGCGCAAACCGCCGGCGGGGCCGCCTGATGCGCCTCGCGATCATCCGCCAGCGCTACACGCCCCAGGGTGGTGCCGAGCGCTTCGTCGAGGGCGCGCTGGAGGCGCTGCTCGAACGCAACGTCGCAATAACGCTGTACACGCGCGAGTGGCCGCAAACGAAGCTGCAGCTGATCGAGCCGCACATCTGCAATCCGGGCTACGTCGGGCCCTTGTGGCGCGACTGGAGCTTCGCCC
>JANNNM010000659.1:0-1269 GCA_031398535.1 Betaproteobacteria bacterium
GTCCGCGATGATCGAGTCGATCGAGGGCAAGCGCGGCATGCCGCGGCTGCGGCCGCCCTACGTCGCACAGGTCGGGTTGTTCGGACGCCCGACGCTCGAGCACAACATGGAGACGCTGTACTTCGTCCGCGACATCCTCGAGAAGGGCGCGCAGTGGTTCGCCGATCACGGGCGCAACGGCCGGCATGGACTGCGGTCGTTCTCGGTGTCGGGCCGCGTGCGCGTTCCCGGCGTGCACCTGGCACCCGCCGGCATCACACTGCTCGAGCTGGTCGACGAATTCTGCGGCGGCATGCTGCCTGGGCACACGCTGTATGCCTCCCTGCCGGGCGGCGCGTCGGGCGGCATCCTGCCGGCATCGCTCGCCAACGTTCCGCTCGACTTCGACACGCTGCAGCCGCACGGCTGCTTCATCGGGTCGGCCGCGGTGATCGTGCTGTCGCAGCACGACAAGGCCCGCGACGCAGCGCTCAACATGATGCGTTTCTTTGCCGATGAATCCTGCGGCCAGTGCACGCCGTGCCGTGTGGGCACGCAGAAGGCCGCCGGGTTGATGGCGGAGGGCCCGTGGGACACGGCGCTGCTGGAGGACCTGTCGCAGGCGATGGCGGATGCGTCCATCTGCGGTCTCGGCCAGGCTGCGCCGAATCCGATCCGCTGCGTCGCCAAGTACTTCCCCGCCGAGATCGAATAAGTCAGATGCCTGCGCGCCACGCTGCTGCGTACGCTGGAGAGTGCCGATGAACGCCCGTGACCCCCATACCGTCGAGTTCCTGCTGAATGGCGAGCCCGTGTCCGGCCGCGCAGACGAGACACTGCTGCAGGTGGCCGATCGCTACGGCGTCGAGATCCCGCGCCTCTGCTACACCGAAGGCATGCGCCCCGACGGCAATTGCCGCGCGTGCATGGTCGAGATCAAGGGCGAGCGCGTGCTGGCGCCGTCGTGCTGCCGCACGCCCGCGCCCGGCATGGAAGTGACGAGCAACAGCCCCCGCGCGATTCATTCGCAGAAGTTGGTCGTCGAACTGCTGGCGGCCGACGTGGCCGACACGGTCTACAAGCTCGACTCGGAACTCACGCTGTGGCAGCGCAAGCTCGGCATCGGCCGTCCGCGCTTTGCGGCGCGCGCGCAGCCCGCGCCTGACTTCTCGCATCCGGCGATGACGGTCAACCTCGACGCCTGCATCCAGTGCACGCGCTGCGTGCGCGCGTGCCGCGAAGTGCAGGTCAACGACGTGATCGGCTATGCCTTTCGCGGCGGCGCCTCGG
>JANNNM010000662.1:0-1216 GCA_031398535.1 Betaproteobacteria bacterium
GGTGGTGGGCGCGCTTTTCCACGCCGACATATTCGAGCAGTTCGTAGGCGCGCTTGTGGATTGCGGCCTCTTCCGCCTTCGTGCCGGCGTTGCGCGAAATGGCGCCCCACACGCCCGCATGCGTGCGCACGTGGCGGCCGATCATCACGTTCTCGAGCGCGGACAGGTTGGCGAAGAGCCGGATGTTCTGGAACGTGCGCGCGATGCCGCGCGCGGCAACGTCATTGGGCTTCAGGTTCTCGAGCGGCTCGCCGTCGAACATGAACGTGCCTTCATCCCGGGTATAGATGCCCGTCAGCACATTGAAGAGTGAGGTCTTGCCGGCGCCGTTGGGCCCGATGAGGCCGTAGATCTCGCCGTGGTTGATCGTGAAGCTCACCTCGGACAGCGCCTGCACGCCGCCAAAGCGCTTCGTGATGCCGGTGGCCGTCAGCAACGCCAGTGCCGGCGCGTGTCGGGGTACCGCCACGCCCTGCGCCGCGCCGGTCATGCCTTGACTTTGGTTTCAAGTTCCCGCTTGCGCAACGCGGAAGGCAGGATGCCGGCCGGCCGGTAGATCATCATCAGCACCAGGGCCAGTCCAAAGAGCAGCATCCGGATCACCTCGGGTTCGAGCAGCATGTGCCCGAAGATGGCTTTCTGGATGGGTTCGACCGTGTAGCGCAGGATCTCCGGCACGAACGACAGCAGCAACGCACCGATGATCACGCCCCAGATGTTGCCCATGCCGCCCAGCACCACCATCGCCAGCACCATGACTGATTCGGTGAGGCCGAAACTCTCGGGGCTGATGAAGCCCTGGATCGCCGAGAACATGCCGCCGGCAATGCCGCCGAACGACGCGCCCATCGCGAAGGCCAGCAGCTTGATGTTGCGCGTGTTGATGCCCATGGCGCGCGCCGCGATCTCGTCCTCGCGAATGGCCTCCCAGGCCCGGCCGATGCGCGAGTCCTGCAGGCGCACGTTGATCATGATGATCACCGCCAGCACGATCAGGAAGAAATAGTAGTACTTGATGGGCCCGGTGAAATCGAGGCCCAGGATGGTCTCGCGCTTGGCGAAGTCGAAGCTGCCGATGCGGAACGGGTCGATCAGCGTGATGCCCTGCGGGCCGTTGGTGATGTTGACCGGCTGCGACAGGTTATTGAGGAAGATGCGGATGATCTCGCCGAAGCCCAGCGTGACGATGGCGAGGTAGTCGCCGCGCAGCTTCAAC
>JANNNM010000681.1:0-1930 GCA_031398535.1 Betaproteobacteria bacterium
GGCGCTGATGTACGGCGGCAAGGTGATCGTCTCTACCGGCACCAAGACGTTGCAGGACCAGCTCTTCGAACGTGACCTGCCGATGGTGCGCGACGCGCTGGCGCTGCCGGTCACCGTCGCGCTGCTGAAGGGCCGCAGCAACTACGTCTGCCACCATCATCTCGAGCGCGCCGCGCATGAAGACCGGCTGCCGTCGCGCGACGACATCCGCCACCTACCCAAGATCATCGCGTTCGCGCGCGCCAGCCAGCGCGGCGATCGCGCGGAGTTGGCGGATGTACCGGAGCACGCATCGATCTGGCCGCTCGTCACGTCCACGCGCGACAACTGCCTCGGCCAGAATTGCGCGTACCACGGCGATTGCTTCGTGCTGAAGGCGCGCAAGGAAGCGCTGGAGGCCGAGGTCGTCGTCGTCAATCATCATCTCTTCTTCGCCGATATCGTGCTGCGCGACGAAGGCGTGTCGGAACTGCTGCCCAACTGCAACACGGTCATCCTCGACGAGGCGCACCAGTTGCCGGATACCGCCACGCTCTTCTTCGGCGAGAACGTCGGCGCGGGGCAACTGGCGGAACTGGCGCGCGATGCGGAGATTGCGGCGCGCACGACGGCGCGAGATGTACCCGATCTTCCGCATGCGGCGGAAGAACTGGCGCCGGTGGTGCGCAAGTTGCGTCTGGCCGCCGGCGATGTACCAGGCAAGATCGCGCGCGATGTGATTGCCACGCGCCCCGGTTTTGCTGAAGCATTGGACGACCTGGCGGCGGCGCTTGATCGCCTGGCGGCGGAGCTCGGTCACTTCGCCGAGCGCGGTGAGGATCTCGCGGCCGTCGCGCGGCGCGCGGTGGCGGCATCGCGGCAGGTGGCGCGATGGCGCGATGGCCGCGCGCCCGCAGAGGAAGACGGACAACCGCCGCAGGAATGGATCCGCTGGATCGACATCACCGCCAATGGTTTCCAGTTGCAGGCATCGCCGCTGTCGATTGCGCCGCTCTTCAAGCGGCAGTTGGACAGTTCGGCCCGCGCGTGGATCTTCACGTCGGCCACGCTGGCGGTGGGTCGCGATTTCTCGCACTACACGGGACAGATGGGTCTGGAGAATGCGGAGACCGGCGCGTGGGACAGTCCCTTCGACTATCCGACGCAAGGCCTGCTCTACGTGCCACGCAACCTGCCGGCGCCGAATTCGATGGAGCATACGGATGCGGTGGTCGAAGCCGCGTTGCCGCTGCTCGAGGCGAGTGGCGGCCGCGCATTCCTGCTGTTCACGTCGCTGCGCGCGTTGACGCGCGCACGGGAGCGGATTGCCGAGGCCTTCGAGCGCGACGGCCACGCCTTTCCGCTGCTGGTGCAGGGCGAAGGCTCGCGTTCCGAATTGCTGGTGCGCTTCCGCGAACTGGGCAATGCCGTGCTGCTGGGCAGCGCCAGTTTCTGGGAAGGGGTCGATGTGCCTGGCGACGCGCTGTCCTTGGTCGTGATCGACAAGCTGCCGTTCGCGCCGCCGGACGATCCGCTGCTGGCCGCGCGCCTCGACCGGCTGAAGGCCGACGGCGGCAATCCGTTCATGGCTTGGCAGCTGCCGCAGGCGGCGATCAGCCTGAAACAGGGCGCGGGGCGGTTGATCCGCACCGAGACGGATCGCGGGGTGCTGGCCATCTGCGATCCGCGGCTCACCGACAAGCCCTACGGCAAGCGCATCTGGCAGAGCCTGCCGCCGATGCGGCGCACGCGCGATGAGGAAGAAGCGGTGGCGTTCCTGCGGGAATTGCGCGCAGCGGCGGAGAGTCCCAAAACAAAGGGGTCAGGGTCAGATTTGTAACAAAGGGGTCAGGCTCGGATTAAAAAAGGGGCCAGGCTCAGATTAAATAAAGGGGCCAGGGTCAGTTGGGGATATCTGCTATTTGGCCGAAGCCGAACCCCACTGACCCTG
>JANNNM010000703.1:0-1866 GCA_031398535.1 Betaproteobacteria bacterium
AGGGGTCAGGGTCAATTGAACGCTTGAGCTCCAGCATGTATATGCCTCCAATTGACCCTGACCCCTTTATTAACTTGAGCCTGGCCCCTTTTTAAAGCTGAGCCTGGCCCCTTTTTCTTCGTACCATGACGGCAATGCCCGCCCGCTCGCCCCGCCTCATCGCGCATCTCGACATGGACGCGTTCTACGCGTCCGTGGAGCTGCTGAAATATCCCGAATTGCGCGGCCAGCCGGTCGTGATCGGCGGCGGGCGCCGGCACCAGCCGGAGGCCGGCGTGGACCCGGTCACCGGCGCGGTCACACGTACTTTCTCCACGCTGCGCGGCTACGTCGGGCGCGGCGTGGCCACCACCTGCACCTACGAGGCGCGCGCGCTGGGGCTGCATTCGGCGCAGGGGCTGATGAAGGCGGCGGCCATCGCCCCCGACGCCATCCTGCTGCCGATGGATTTCGATGCGTATCGCCGCTACTCGCGGTTGTTCAAGGCGGCGGTGGCCGACATCGCGCCGCGCATCGAGGATCGCGGCATCGACGAGATCTACATCGACCTGACTGATGTCGGTTTGCCAGGCGCGCAGCCGCCGTCGCTCGCGGCCGAGCCGATCATCGATCCGGAGACGGGGTCCGAGCTGGTGGCCGCGAGTGCCGGCGCGTACGAAGCCGAAACCGAGGTCGATGCGTGGTGGCGCGCGCGCGATATCGCCAAGTCGCTGAAGGCCGCCGTGCGCGATGCCACCGGGCTCACGTGCTCGATTGCCGTCGCGCCCAACAAGCTGCTGGCGAAGATTGCGTCGGAGTTGGACAAGCCCGACGGCCTCACACTGCTCCGCCCCGACGACCTCCAGACGCGCATCTGGCCGCTGCCCGCCAAGCGCGTCAACGGCATCGGTCCCAAGGCGGCGGTCCGACTCGATGCGCTCGGCCTGCATACGATCGGCGACATCGCGCGCGCCGACGTGGCCTGGTTGGTCGAGCAGTTCGGCGCGAACTACGGCGCGTGGCTGCATCGCGTGGCGCATGGCCGCGACGATCGGCCGGTGGTGATGGAGAGCGAGCCGCAGTCGATCAGCCGCGAGACCACGTTCGAGCACGATCTGTCCGCCACGCGCGACCGCGCGGAACTCTCCGCCATCTTCACCGACCTGTGCGTCCGGCTGGCGGGCGATCTGGCGCGCAAGCGCTACGCCGGCCGCACCGTCGGTATCAAGCTGCGGTTCGACAATTTCACCACTGTAACGCGCGACCAGACGATCGACCTGCCGACCCAGGACGCGGCGACCATCCGGCGCGTCGCCGGGCAGTGCCTGAAACGCGTGCCGCTGCAGCGACGGATCCGGCTGCTGGGCGTGCGGATGGGCACGCTGACCCCCGCAGTCGTGCCGCGCGATACCGGTTAACATTGGTGCGATTGCGCCTGCGCCAGAACTCCAACCTTTCATGTGACGACCATGCCCGATACTTCCACCTCCGCGCGCTTCGGCAGCGGCAAATCCGTGCGGCGCGTCGAGGACGACAGCCTGCTGACCGGCCGCGACGTCTTCGCCGACAACTTCTCGCTGCCGGGACAGGCGCATCTGATCCTGCTGCGCTCGCCGCATGCGCATGCGCGCATCACGTTGCTGGATATGGCAACGGCGCGCGCAATGCCGGGCGTGCGCGCCATCGTTACTGGCGCCGACCTGGTCGCCGCGGGCATCAAGCCGATGCTGATGTCGACTGACTTCAAGCGCCCGGGGGGCGCACGCACGGCCGCCCCGCCGCAGCACGTTTTGGCGGTGGACATCGTTCGCTTCGTCGGCGAAGCAGTCGCCGCCATCGTCGCCGACACGCGCGAGCAGGCTCGCGACGCGGCAGAGGCCATCGACG
>JANNNM010000707.1:0-3676 GCA_031398535.1 Betaproteobacteria bacterium
GTAGCGCTCGCGCGTAAGGCGCGCCCAGATGCGGCGGCCGGCGCGGAACTTGGCCACCTCCTCGAAGAACGAGATGGAGATATCGAAGAAGAACGTGAAGCGCGGCAACACGGCATCGGGCGACATGCCGGCGGCGACGCAATCATCGGCGTACTGCAGCGCGGACGACAATGTGAACGCCATCGCTTCGGCCGGCGTGGCGCCCGCCTGCTGCATGTGCTGGCCGACGACCGACAGCGGATTCCAGCGCGGCACATGCTGGCCGCACCATGCAATGTGGTCGGTGAGGATGCGCCGCGCGCCGGGCAGCGCAATCCGGAAGAACATGTGGTTGGCCACGAAGTGCGACAGATAGTCGCTCTGGTTCGACGTGCCGCTGATCGTGCGCCAGTCGACCCCACGCCGCTTGGCTGTGGCCAGCATGAAGGCCAGCAGCGTAAAGGGTGATGGATCGTTCATCGCACAAGACGTTCTCTCGAGGTCGATGCCGTCGAGGCACGTGGTCATGTGGTCGGCGCTGTTGGCCACGACGCCGCACGTGCCGAGCAGTTCCTCGTCCACCTCGTCCATGTCGTAGCCGCGGAACACAGAGTTGCACGGGATGAGCGAGACGGCCGACGCACCCTGGTCGATGATGTCGCGCAGCCGATCGTTGTACGCAGCGGGTGTGCCCAGGCCGATCAGCTGCCGCTGCGTCCACGTGCGGCCGCGATGCATCGTGGCGTAGATGCCGCGCGTGAACGGCGCCTGGCCGGGAAAGCCGACGTCGGCATCGAAGCGGGATGCGTCGACATCGAGCGGCGTGTAAAGCGGCTTGATCGGAATGCCGGACCGGTTGAGGACGGTGCGGTTGTGCCCCACCTGCGCGACGATCTGCGCGGAGTATTCGGCGGACCAGAGGACGCTGGCCTCGGCGGCGGATGCGGGAATCGGCATGGTCAGGGGCTTGTTCATTGCGTCGGCACTCGTATCGAATCAGGCAGGGAAACGGGCCGCGCGCACGCGGGCCGTGGCCTCGACGACAAACGCCGAAATATCCTCGAGCCTGCTGCCCGGATGGAACACGCGGGCCACGCCGGCATCGAGCAGCATCTGTTCGTCCTCGTCGGGCACGATGCCGCCGACGATCACCACGACGTCACCCAATCCGGCTTCACGCAGCGCCGTCATCAGCTTGGGCACGATCAGGTGGTCGGTGGCGAGCGATGAGAGACCGATCACATCGACGTCCTCCTCCATCGCCAGCTTCACGACGGTCTTGATCGCCTGCCACGGCGGCGTGTAGACCACTTCCATGCCGGCATCGCGCAGGTGCGCGGCGACGATGCGGCTGCCGCGGTCGTGGCCGTCGAGGCCGATCTTGGTGACGAGAACCTTGGGGCGGATATCCATGGGAGCCTTGGATGCGGGTCGGGGCGTGGGTCAAGCGTCAAGCGGATCGCGCAGCAGGCGCACGAAGCGGCGCGCCAGCACCTGCGGCGAATCCTTGCCGGAGCGATACCAGGTCTGCGACCAGTTGAGCGCGCCCAGCAACATCAGCTTCAGTGCGCGGCGGTCAGTACGCGGCGGCAATGGCAAGGCGGCAATCGCCTGGCCGAATGTCGCTTCGTATTCGTCGCGCAGCGCGACCAGGCGCGCCGCCACTTCGGGCGCGTCGTCGGGCCGCACGCGGATCACCACCTGGCCGTAGGTGCTGTCCTCCAGCAGGCCTTCCAGGTGCGCGGCGCAGGCGGATTCCAGACGCGTCCATGGATCGTCGCCCTTGGCCAGCGCGGGCTCGACCATGGCCTTGATGCGGCGTACGCCTTCGGCATACACCGCAACCAGCAATTCTTCCTTCGACGCGAAGTGATAGTAGAGCGAGCCGGGCAGCATGCCGGCCTCCCCCGCGATGTCGCGCATCGAGGTGTAACCGAAGCCCTTTTCGCTGAAGAACCGCGCGGCGGCGTCCAGGATGAGCGGCAGCCGGTTGTCGCTGCGCGGCACTGCCGCCAGACGGGCGCTGGCGCGGGGGGCGGGCTTGGCGGCAGAACGCGGGATGGCGCGGGCAGTGGCAGGCATGGGCCCTTCCAAAAACAAACCGTTGTTTGGTATAGTGCCGGACACCCACCCTGTTGTCAACGTAGTGCAGGAGCCATGCCATGCAACTGGCCGACGTCAAGCTCGACGACAAGTACACGCTGGAACGCGGACGCGTGTACCTGAACGGCATCCAGGCGTTGACGCGCCTCCTCATCCTGCAGCGCGTACGCGATGCGGCGGCCGGCCTCAACACGGCGGGCTTCGTTTCCGGTTTTCAGGGCTCGCCGCTCAACAACATGGACAAGACGCTGTGGGAGGCGCACGACCTTCTGCAGCAGCACCACATCCACTTCCAGCCGGGGCAGAACGAGGAGCTGGCGGTGATGGGCGTGTGGGGGTCGCAGCAGGTGACGCTCGACCCGCATGCGCGGTACCAAGGCGTGTTCGGCATGTGGTACGGCAAGTGGGCGGGCCTGGCGCGTGCGGGCGACACCTTGCTGCACGGCAACTCCGCCGGCGCCTCGCCGTTCGGCGGCGTGCTGCTGGTGTGCGGCGACGATCACATGGCGCGCTCGTCGACGGTGGCGACTCAGAGCGAGACGATGCTCATGTCGCCGATGATCCCGGTGCTGGTGCCCTCCGGCGTGCAGGAATATCTGGACCTCGGCGTCCACGGCTACGCGATGTCGCGCTATTCCGGGTCGTGGCTGGCGTTCAAGGCACTCGACGACACGATCGAATGTTCGGCCTCCGTCAGTGTCGATCCGGCGCGCATCTCGGTGCGGCTGCCGGAGGATTTCACGTTGCCACCGGGTGGCCTGGGCCTGCGCCTGCCCGACCAGCCGCTGGCGATGGAGCGGCGCATCCACGAGCAGCGCCTGCCCGCGGTGCTGGCGTATGTGCGCGCCAATCGCCTGAACTACGTCGCCTACGACAGTCCGCAGGCGCCCCTCGGCATCGTCGCGGCAGGCAAGTCGTACCTCGACGTGCGGCAGGCGCTGGAGCATCTCGGCATCAACGAACAGGCGGCAGCGCGCATCGGCATCCGCGTCTACAAGCTCGGCATGACGTGGCCGCTCGAGCCGCAGGGGTTGCACGCGTTCGCGCTGGGGCTGGAGGAGATCCTGGTGGTCGAGGAGAAGCGCCCGGTCATCGAGGACCAGATCCGCGCGCTGCTCTACCACTGGCCCGATGCGCGGCGCCCGCGCGTCCTTGGCAAGCATGCAGAAGACAGCGGCCCGAACGAATGGCTGTTGTCGCCCAATGGGGAACTGTCGGCGGAACAGGTGGCGCTCGTGATTGCCGCGCGGCTGAAGCGCTTCCACAGCGACGCCCGCATCGAGGAACGCGCCGCATGGCTGCGCGCGAAGGAAGAGGCGTTGTCGAAGCCCTCGCTGTCGCCGCAGCTGCGCGGCTACCTGAACGACGCGGGCCGCGTGCCCTATTTCTGTTCCGGCTGCCCGCACAACAGTTCCACGCGCGTGCCGGAGGGTAGCGAGGCCATCGCCGGCGTGGGCTGCCATTTCATGGCCACATACATCTTCTCAGGCACGAGGATCTTCTCGCCAATGGGCTCGGAAGGCGCGGCGTGGGTGGGTCATGCGCCGTTCACCGACACGAAGCATATCTTCGCCAACATGGGCGACGGCACGTA
>JANNNM010000748.1:0-1454 GCA_031398535.1 Betaproteobacteria bacterium
GCTGGAACTGGCGGCCGACAAGGCCGGCTGGAGCAGGCCGCTGGCGGCCGGCAAGGCGGGTGAAAAGCGCGGCCGTGGCGTGGCCGTGCACGAATCCTTCGGCACCGTCGTCGCCCAGGTGGCGGAGGTCACCGTCGACAAGGATGGCAAGTACAAGGTGGATCGCGTCGTGTGCGCGGTGGACTGCGGCACGGCGATCAACCCGGACGTGATCCGCGCGCAGATGGAAGGCGGCATCGGCTTCGGCCTCTCCGCCGCGATGATGGGGCGCATCACGCTGAAGGACGGCGTGGTGGAGGAGACCAACTTCCACAACTATCCGGTGCTTCGCATCAACGAGATGCCCGCCATCGACGTGCACATCGTGCCGTCCACCGCCAAGCCCACCGGCGTGGGGGAACCTGCGGTGCCGGTGATTGCGCCGGCGCTGGCGAATGCGCTGGCGATGGCCACCGGCAAGCGGATCCGCACATTGCCCATCGCGCTGGTGTAACGTTGCGCGTTGCCGCCCTCCTCCGCAGGAACCACCGCCATGCCTGACGCCACGCCCGACCGCGAAGCCATCGTCGATGCCGCCAACCCGCTGGGGCTGGACGGCATCGAATTCATCGAGTTCGCCACGTCTAAGCCGCAGGCATTGGGCCAGGTGCTGGAGATGATGGGCTTCCGGCCCGTGGCGCGGCACCGGTCGCGCGAAGTGTTGCTGTTCCGGCAGGGCGCGATGAACATCATCGTCAACGCGCATGCCAGCGGCGTGCCGCGCACGGCGCAGCCGTCGGAAACGCCGGCCATCGCGGCCATTGCGTTGCGCGTGCGCGATGCCGCGGCGGCGTACAGGCACGCCATTGCGCGGGGCGCGTGGGTCGTGCCATCCAGTGTGGAGGTGATGGAACTGAACATCCCCGCCATCCACGGCGTGGGCGCCAGCCGCATCTATTTCGTCGATCGCTACAAGGATTTCTCGATCTACGACGTCGACTTCACGCTGATCCCCACGGTGGACCCGAAGCCGCCCGCGCTGACCGGCCTGCACTGGTACGGCATCGTCCAGTACATCGGCAGCTTCCGCACCGACGACTGGACCGAGTTCTACACGGAGCTGATGGGCTTTCGCGCGTTGCCGGACGACCAGCGCCACGGCATCCTGCCGAAGGGGCGCATCCTGGCCAGCCCGTGCGGCACGTTCTACCTGCAGCTGATCGAGCCCAAGCCCGGCATCTTCGACGTCGAAGGCGACGAGCTGCTGCAACGCATCGGTCTCGGCACGCCGGACGTGCTGGCGTCGGTGAAGGCGTTGCGCGAGCGCGGCGTGGCCTTCGTCGAATCGGAAGATGTGCATTCCGAGTCGCGCGGCGCACTGACGCAAAGCTACCTCGGCGGCGTGATGTTCGAGCTGGTCCATGACCCGCGGCGCTGAAGGCATGTCGATGGACACCACGCACGGCAACATCCTC
>JANNNM010000465.1:0-4782 GCA_031398535.1 Betaproteobacteria bacterium
GCGGCGGCATTGGCCTCCACCGAGTAACATCCTCAAGGCGGCGCATGCCCCACGTGCCGCAACTCTTCGCCGGCGTGATGTCCGGCACCAGTCTCGATGGCGTTGATGCCGTGGTCGTTAACTTCGCGCCGGCTGACGGCAAGCTGTGCGCGTTGCGTGGCGCGGCGCACCTTGCGTTCGACCCTGCGCTTCGCGCCGAATTGCTGGCGCTGCAGGCCTCCGGCTCCGATGAACTGGTGCGCGTCGCGCGCGCCGGCAACGCGCTGGCGGATCGCTACGTGGAAGCCATTGCCGCCGCGTGCCGCGATGGCGGGGTCAGCGCCGCCGATGTGACGGCCGTCGGCGTGCACGGCCAGACGGTGCGGCACCGGCCCGAGGAAGGCTGGACGTGGCAGATCAACAATCCCTCGCGTGTCGCCGAGAAGGCCGGCATGACCGTGGTCGCGGATTTCCGCAGCCGCGACATCGCGGCCGGCGGGCAGGGTGCACCGCTGGTGCCCGCGTTTCATGCGGCGCTCTTCGGCAGCGCGATCGAGCATCGCGTCGTCGTCAACCTGGGCGGCATCGCCAACATCACCGACCTGCCACCGGGTGGCGAGGTACGCGGCTTCGATACCGGCCCGGGCAACGTGCTGCTCGACCTGTGGTGCGCGCGGCACCAGGGCACGCCCTACGACGCCGATGGCGCGTGGGCGGCCACGGGAACGCCCGACGCCACCGTGCTGCAGGCGCTGAGCGACGAACCATTCTTCGCGCTGTTGCCGCCGAAGAGCACCGGTCGCGACCTCTTCAATGCGGCGTGGCTAGACGAGCGTCTTGCGGCCCTGCAGTGGCGCGGCCGCGCGGAGGACATGCAGGCCACGCTGACGGCGCTGACCGCGCTGGCGGTGGCTGCCGCCATTGCCGCCCATGCGTCCGATGCCACGACGATGCTGGTCGCCGGCGGTGGTGCGCGCAACGGCACGCTGTTGCGGATGTTGCAGACGGCGCGCCCGGCCATGCGGGTGGTGACCACCGACGCGATGGGGGTGGCCAGTGACCATGTCGAGGCGCTGGCCTTCGCGTGGCTGGCGCGCGAGACGCTGGCGGGACGTCCGGGGAACCTGCCGGCCGTGACCGGTGCGGCGGGGCTGCGCGTGCTGGGCGCCGTCTACCCGCGCTGATCGCAAGGTCCCTGGTTATCGTTGCGCCATCAACGGCACCGTACCTGTCGTCGGATGGCCGTCGAAGTCCGTCCAGCAATGGCGTTCGAAATCGTAGAGCTTGCAGGTGCGCATCGTCCGTACCAGGTGAGCAATCGAAAATTTCTCGATGACCAGCGGTGCACCTTCCAGCCTGTGGTTCAAGTATTCCTGGGCCTCGAAGGCCCGGTACAGCGGTACCTGCGGATTCACATGATGGACTGCGTGATCGAAAATGCCGTGCATGCATTTCGACATCCACCGAGGCATAGCAAGGTGCGTCGTGAGGTATTCCGGTCGCGCGAACGACTCGCGTTCGACGTCGTCCTTGAACCATGGCACCAACGGATGGTTGTGCTGAAAGTAGAGCGTGGCGCCGAAGAGGACGTTGAACACGAACACCGGCACCACAAAACCCAGCAGGATGGCGGTGAAGGAACTTGTCGGCGAGTACATTGGCGCCGCGGCCAGTAGCGCAATCCAGATGACGATATAGGCGACCAGGCCGCGGAAATACATCCATGCCTTGGGCCGCACGTAGGCAGGAACCGGGTCTCGCGGAAAGAACTTCGTGCCGTACCATCGCACGACAATGAAGTAGAGGCCGAAGCCGAACACGCAAGGTGCGCGCGCCACGCGCTCGAGCCACTGGCGCCACCACGGTAGCGCATCGAACTCGGACTTGCTGTACGGCATGAACGCATCCGGGTGCTGGCCGTTGGGGTAACGGTGGTGCATCGTGTGATGATCCCAGGCCCAGAGGTGATAGTTGTAGAGGATGGGAACCATGCAGGTCAGCGCAATCACCCGATTCAGGCGTCGGCTGCGCGTCGTCGCCCCATGCGCCGCGTCATGGGCAAACAGTGACATCTTGCCGAGCTGGAAACCGGCAATCACGCTGGCGACAATCTTGAGTGGCGTGGAAGGCATCCACAGCACACATGCGAGGGCCGCCACGTAGAGGGCAACCTCAGCGAGGACCAGGGTCAAACCCGTCACGGTGTCCGGTGTTGCAAATCGCGCCAGTTCCCGGCGAAGTTGCTGCTCGGTCGGCCAAGTTCTGGCAGAATTGTCGACCGTCGAACGATGGATCGTGGCAGAAACTGACGATTCAGCCGCAGTTGCATGCATCGCTGTTGTCCTTCCGGTTGCGCGCTCTACGGCGGCGATGATCCCGTCCCCTGGAACTTATGTCAATTTGGGTGTCGGCGCGCCTGCATCCGCACCGGCGGTGGCGCGCAATGATGCCCTGCGCTGCCGTTGCCCCGCCGGAACGCGCCGGTATTTTCAACTGATCCGAAACGTGCTTAGGAAAAGATCCATGATGCGTATGTCGATACTGGTAGTCGTTTCATTCCTTTCGATCGCCACTGCCGGCGCGCAGGCGCTCGATGGCCGCCTCAAGAAGATCGTCGACACGAAGACGATCACGGTCGCGCACCGGACCGATGCTGCACCGTTCAGCTTCGTCAACGACAGCAAGGAGGTCAGCGGCTACTCAGTCGACCTGTGCAAGCGCGTCGTCGCGTCCATCGAGCGCCAGACCGGCGTCAAGGACATCAAGATCCGCTATGTGCCGGTCACCACGCAGACGCGCTTCGATGCCATCAGCAAGGGCCAGGCCGACATCGAGTGCGGCGCCAGCACCGTGACGCTTACGCGGATGCGCACCGTCGACTTCTCGAGCTTCATCTTCTTCGAGACGACCGGCCTTCTGGCGAAGGCGGGCACCGGCATCAGCGCGCTGGCCGACTTCAAGGGCAAGCGCATCGCGGCCATCGGGGGCACCAGCAACGAGCGCGCGCTCAGCGCACAACTGAAGCGCCAGCAGATCAATGCCACCGTGGTGCCGGTCAAGAACAGCGGCGAGGCCATCGCGGCGATGGACGCCGGCACGGTCGACGGGTTTGCCAGCGACGCGCTGCTGCTGATCGGCGCCGTCACGCAGGCGAAGGACCCGAAGTCATTCACGCTGCTGAACGAACAGCTGTCGTTCGAGCCGTACGGCCTCGTGCTGCCGCGCGGCGAACCTGGCCTGCGGCTTGCCGTGAACACGGCGCTGTCGCAGATCTATGCCGGCGACGAGATCAACGACATCTACAACCGCTGGTTCGCCGCCTTCGGCAAGCCGTCGGCGCTCACCGAGGCCGTGTACATCTTCGGCTCGATTCCGGAGTAGGCGCAGCGAAACCGCGCTCAGCGCGGCGTCCGGTCGAGCTCGAAGAACTCCCGCATCATGAAGGCCTCGAGCTCGGCCGTGTCCTCCGGTTTCGCGGAGAGATTGACGTCGCGCCCGAGGCGCAGCGACTGCCAGCGGAACGTGCCGCTTTCCTGGTCGCGGATGATCGCGATGATCTTGCGGACCACGGCGATCCGGATGTCCGGGTTGTTGCCCTTCTGCACATCGATGCGCTGGTTCACCCGGCGCTTCGTATCGGTGTTCCAGCCGAAGAACGTGAACTGGGCATCGTTGAGTCCGATCTGGCGCAGTTGAAACATGCCGCCGCCATTGCGGGGCTCGCCGCCGAAGGTGGGCGTGCGCACCGCGGCCATGTTTTCCGCGACGATCCGGTCGCGCCGCGATTTCTCATCCTCGACGGCGGGCGCATTCGGTGCCACGCCTTGCGACCCTGAAGGCTCCGGTTCGCCGCGTTCGCGGCGGCGCGCCGCGATGTACGCCGCCATGTCACCCTCGACAGGCGGGCGGGTTTGGGGCGGTGGCGTCGGCGCCGACGGTGCCGCTGCGAGCGGTGGGGGTGGCGGCACGCGAAGCGCGTCCGGGTTGGCCGTCGGCGGCACCATCGGTGCGAGCGTGGGGGGCGCTCGCAACGGGCGCGGCGCAGGCGGCCGGACCACCACGGGCGGAGGCGTTGCCTCCTGCGCGGCCGGTGGTGCCTTCCGCGGGCCGGGGGGCGCCGCCAGCATCACGGCCAGCGGGCTGACACCGGCCTTGCCGGGCCCGGCCAGCGACAGCGGGAGCAATTTCGGAAAGAACTCGTACAGCGCCGCCAGGTGCACCAGCAGGCTCAGCACGATCGCCACCCAGATCAGCGGGACGGAGATCGCATTGCGCGGGGCGCGGTGAATTTGGTCGTACGAGGCGTACATCGTGGAATGGGCAATGGGGGCACGGGAATTCGCCCGGGCGAGGCTTGACGACCTTGCGTTCGACACCTAGTGTACAAAAACATTCGATCGTCGCCTGGCTCCGCCTGAAACCATGCCGCCCACCGCGAAGACTGCACCGGCATCGCGCGCTGCGCCAACGGGGAAGCAGGCGCCCGCAAAGGACGCCCAGGCGATCCTGGATGCGCTGAAGCGGCTGGGCACGAAGGCCGGGCGCGATGCGATGGCGCGCTATGCGATCCCGTCCGATCGGGCCTTCGGCGTCCCTGTCGGCGCGCTGCTGAAGCTCGCCAGGCCCCATGGCCGCGACCATGAACTTGCCGCCGCATTGTGGGCCACCGGCTGGTACGAGGCCCGGATGATGGCCACGTACATCGACGATCCTGCGCAGGTGACGGCGGCGCAGATGGACCGCTGGTGCGAGGAGTTCGGCAACTGGGCGATCTGCGACACCGCGTGCTTCAAGCTTTTCGAT
>JANNNM010000466.1:0-3295 GCA_031398535.1 Betaproteobacteria bacterium
GAAGTCAAGGTCGGCGCCTGCGAACGCACGACATGAGCGCGCCGGGCCGCCCCAAGCGCGAATACCGAAGCGCGCAGCGCGAAGGTGGACACCTATGCGCGCCGGGCCGCCCCAAGCGCGAATACCGAAGCGCGCAGCGCGAAGGTGGACACCCATGCGCGCCGGGCCGCCCCAAGCGCGAATACCGAAGCGCGCAGCGCGAAGGTGGACACCCATGATCGCGCCGGCCGACCACGCTGCCATCGAAGCGGAGGTTGCGCAGCTTGAAGCAGCAACCGGCGTCGAAGTGGTGACGGTCGTCGTCGGCAAGTCGGATGTCTACCCCGAAGCCGTGTGGAAGGCATTTGCGCTTGGCGCCTCGCTGACGGCGCTGGTGCTGGTGACGTACGATTTCCTGCGCGCGACGTGGCCCACCCAGGGACAGGTACTCTGGATGGCGCTGGGCATCCTCGGCGTCGGCGCGTTCTGGGCGCTGGCCGCGATCTACGTCCCGGCGTTCACCCGCTGGTTCGTGCGCGCATCGCGCGCCGAACTGGAGACGCGGCAGTATGCCGACGTGCAATTCCTGCAGCGCGAATTGTTCACGACACCCTCGCGCACAGCCGTGCTGGTGCTGGTCAGCATGCTCGAACGGCGCGTGGTGATTCGCGCGGACGTCGGCCTGCGCGACCGTGTCACCGTGGCGGAATGGGACGCCATCATCGCGACCATGGTGCCGGCGTTGCGCGTCGATGCGCCGGGTCCTGCGTTGCTCGCCGGTCTCCGCGCGATGCGCGCGCTGTTGGCGGCGAAGAGTCTCGCGCCCGCGGCATCCGGCAACCGGTTCGGCGACGCACTCGTCGAGGTCCGCGAGCCATGACCATGCCGGCCTTCGCACGAGGCATGCTGCTGGGGTTGTTGCTGGCGATCTCGTCCGTCGCCAGCGCGGCGATCGACGTGCCGTACCTGTCCGGGCGCATTGTCGACGACGCCGAAATCATCGGCGCCCCCGCGCGAGAGCGCCTGAACGCGCTGATGAAGGCGCATGAAGATGCGTCATCCAACCAGGTCGTCGTGCTGACGGTGCCGACCATCGGCGACGAGAGCATCGAACAGTTCGCCACGCGCGTGTTCGAGCAGTGGAAGCTCGGCAAGAAGGGCAAGGACAACGGCGTCCTCGTCATCGTGGTGCCGAAGGACCGCAAGATGCGCATCGAGGTCGGCTATGGCCTCGAAGGCCCGCTGACCGACGCCGCGGCCAGCCGCATCATCCGCAATGACATGACGCCCCGCTTCAAGGCGGGCGACTACGAGGGCGGCATCGAGGCCGGCGTGAAAGCCATCCTGGCGCGCATCGATGCCGGTCCGGAAGTTGCGGGCACTGTCGGTGGCGCCAAGTCCTTCGTCAACGACGCGATCAGCGAGCTCTCCGTCATCGAGGAACCGCAATTACCGCCGTGGCCGATGCGCATCCTGTTGGGCTGCTTCATCTTCGGCATCATCGGGCTCTTCACGATCATCGGCGTGATGACGCCCGGCATGGGCTGGTTCCTGTATTTCTTCCTGATCCCGTTCTGGGCGATGTTCCCGATCGTCATCCTGGGCGTCAAGGGCGCGCTGGTGCTGCTCGTGATCTACCTCATCGGCTTTCCGGTGACCAAGATCATCCTGAGCCGCACCGAGTGGTACAGGAAGGCGCAGGCGGAGCTGAAGAAGAAGGGCTCGACGTCAATCGGCGGCTTCGTGATGTCCTCCGGCAGTTCGTCGAGCGGCTGGAGTTCCAGCGGCTCGTCCAGTTCCTCGGGCAGCAGCTATTCCGGCGGCGGCGGCAGTTCCGGTGGCGGCGGCAGTTCCGGAAGCTGGTAGTCAGAGCCGGGCGCGGACCACGAAGGTCTCGCCCTCTGCCGCGTCCAATGCGGACGGGATGACCTGCACGTCGCGAAAGCCCGCGGTGCGCACGATGTCGGCGATCTCGTCCGGCGGATACCACGTCATCGTGACGGTCTCGTGTTCTTCCGCGAGGCGCGTGGCGCCGCGCCGGTGCGCATAGCGGTTGTCGGTGCGCAGCAGGCGCGCATCGACCCAGCAGGTGGATTCGGAGCGCAGCGCGATCTGCGTGCCGTCGGGAAGCTTGGCCGTGCGTACTTCCACCAGCGGCGCACCGAGGCGTTGCCGCGATTCCGCCGGCACATGGCATTCGAGCAGCAGCAATCCCGGGTCGACCAGGTGTGCCTTGAGGCGATCGAGCGTGCCGGCGACGGCAGCGGCATCGGTGATCAGCTGGAACGCACCGTTGGCGATGAACGCCGCGGTGTAGCGAAACGGCAGGTTGAGTTGCGTGATGTCCTGGCGGAAGAGCGGTGTGGTGACACCCGCGGCGGCGAGACGCGCTTCGCAACTGGTGATGCGCGATGGCGACAGGTCGACGCCGTGGACGCTGCGGCCGCCGGCGACCATGGGCACCAGCAGCAATCCTGCGCCGCACATCGGGGCCAGCATTGTCCCGGCATCGGCAGGCAAGGCCTGTTCGAACCACGCGCGTTGCGCGTCAGGGGCCCGGGGCTGCTCCGCGTCGAGGAACAGCGTGGCAAGGGGACCGTAGGCCTGCATCCGCGGTCAGAGCTGCTCCCACGGCAGCCCTTCCATGCGCCACCCGGACAGCGTGCCGCGATGGTGCCTGTCGTCGAGCGGACCCTCGAAGCCGTCGAGCACGTTGTAGACGTCGGTGAACCCGGCCTTTTCGAGCGCCAGGCCCGCATCCATCGAGCGATGCCCGCTGCGGCAGATGAGCACGATCGGCCGGTTCATGCTCGCCACTTTCTTCACCTGGCCGACGAAGTGCGGGTTGACGTCCCAGTCGGGGCCGTCGTTCCACGCCACGTGCTGCGCACCGACCGGATGGCCGACGAAGAAGAATTCCATCTCGCTGCGGCAGTCGACGAAGACAGCCTGCGGATTGCTGGCCAGCAACGCCTGCGCTTCCCTGGGTTTCAGATGTTTCATCCGCAAAGGTTAGCATGGCAGACGCTCTTTTCGCTTATGCGCCGCAGTTCCGTCCTTATGCGCCGCGGGCCGGTCCGGCGGCACAAGAAATGCTAATATTCAAGGCCTTGCGAACACCTTCGTCGCGCTCCAGAAGACCGCCATGCAACCCGATCAAACCGCCCTCCTCACCCGCCTGCTGTGCGAACGCATTCTCGTGCTGGATGGGGCCATGGGCACGATGATCCAGCAATGCCATCTGCACGAGGCGGACTTCCGCGGCGCCTTCCACGACCACGGCCACGACCTCAAGGGCAACAACGACCTGCTGGTG
>JANNNM010000775.1:0-7717 GCA_031398535.1 Betaproteobacteria bacterium
CCTGCGGCGACCTAAGCCCGCCTGGAGGCGCCTCGCCTCGCGCCGGGCCACGACGAACAGAACTCAACACAACACAACACAACACAACACAACACAACACCACCAATCCCGCGCCGCCCGGCGACGAAGCGTTACCGCCACACCATGACCCACTACGCGTTGCTGCCGATCTCCGCCCAGTATTCGTGATGCTGCGTGTTGACCTGCGACACGCGGTACTCGACGGTCACGTCGTTGTACGTTCGGGCGAGGCGCCGGATCTGCAGCAGCGGCGCGCCGGGCGCGATGGACAGCAGGGCGGCAAACTCGGCGTCGGCCAGCGTCGCGCGCAGCCGCTCGCTGGTGCTGACCACCGAAATGCCGAACGCTTCCTGGTACAGGTTGTAGATGGTCGAGGGCCGGTCGCGGAACTGGGTGAGCGACAAGCCGGGGAAGCGCGCGGCCGGCACCGTGATGTCGTCGATCATCACCGGAGCGCCGGCCAGCCGCAGCCGGTTGCGCGCGCGGAAGACCGGATCGCCCAGTTGAATGCCGAAGTGTTCCGCCATCTCGCGGTCCGCCTTTCCGCGCACGAAACGCACGAACTCCACCTCCGGGTACGACTTGTCGCCTGCCTGCGGGACGATGTGGAAGAAGTAGAAGAGGAGCCGGTCGCGCGTATGGCTGGCCACATAGGTGCCGCGCCCCTGTTGCCGGATCAGGATGTTCTCCGCGACCAGCTCGTCGATGGCCTTGCGCACCGTCCCGATGCTGATCCCGTAGCGTTCCGACAGCCGCCGCTCTGCTGGGATGGCCTCGCCCGGTTTCCACTCGCCGGCCGTCAGCGCGGCCATCAGCTCGCGCTTGATCTCCTTGTACAGCGGGGCGGACAGCGGAACGCCGGGCGTGGTTGCGTCGGTCATCGGTGCAGGGGCGGGTGGTCGCAGGCTGGCAGGTGCGAGGCAGTGTATGCGTCCGGCACAACTGATGCAAATGATATAGATGATCTAGTTGACTTCCATCCGGGCAGCGGCTACGCTTTTCCGCAGGCGACCCGTGGCGATGCCCCGGGGTGATTGCCGGCGCAGCGTGCGTCGGCGCCGCTGGACGGCCGCCAAGTGCCTCGGCCCCTTTTCCGGAGTGTTCCCATGATTCATTGCGTACTGCACGACCCCGCAGATTCCGTGGCGGTGGTCGTCGTCGAGGGTGTCGTCGCCGGCGCCACCCTGACCGGTCTCATCCTCGACGAGGACAGGACCATCTCGCTGCCCTGCGTGCAGGACATCCCGCTCGGCCACAAGGTGGCGCTGAAGGACATGGCCGTGGGTGACACCGTCATCAAGTACGGCGTCGACATCGGCAAGGTGGTGGCGCCGATCAAGAAGGGGCAGCACGCCCACGTCCACAACATCAAGACCAAGCGCTGGTAGGCGCGGGAACGACACATCATGCAAAGCAAATTCTGGGGTTACCGCCGCGCCAACGGCCGCGTGGGCGTGCGCAATCACATCATCATCCTGCCGGTCGACGACCTGTCCAACGCGGCCTGCGAGGCCGTTGCCAACAACATCAAGGGGACGCTGGCCATTCCGCATCCCTACGGACGCCTGCAGTTCGGCGCCGACCTTGACCTCCATTTCCGCACGCTGATCGGCACCGGCTCCAATCCGAACGTGGCCGCGGTGGTCGTGATCGGCATCGAGGAACAATGGACGAAGCGGGTCGTCGATGCGATCGCCACGACCGGCAAGCCGGTCGTGGGCTTCGGCATCGAACTCCACGGCGACCACGACACGATCATGCGCGCGTCGAAGGCGGCCAAGGTGTTCCTGCAGGATGCGAGCGAACTGCACCGCGTCGAATGCGACCTCAAGGAACTGTGGGTCTCCACGAAATGCGGCGAATCGGACACCACTTCAGGGTGCGGTGCCAATCCCACGGTCGGCGACGCGTTCGACAAGCTCTATGCGGCGGGGTCCACGCTGGTGTTCGGCGAGACGTCCGAGATCACGGGGGGCGAGTCGATCGTGGCCGCGCGCTGCCGCAACGACACCGTGCGCGCCGAGTTCATGCGCGTGTTCGATCGCTACCAGGAGATGATCAACCGCCACAAGACCAGCGACCTGTCCGACTCGCAGCCCACCAAGGGCAACATTGCCGGCGGCCTCACCACCATCGAGGAAAAGGCGCTGGGCAACATCCAGAAGATCGGCAAGACCTGCATGGTCGACGGCGTGCTCGACAAGGCCGAGATGCCCACGCACCCGGGATTGTGGTTCATGGATTCCTCGTCGGCTGCCGCGGAAATGGTCACGCTGTGCGCCGCGTCGGGCTACGTCGTGCATTTCTTTCCCACCGGCCAGGGCAACGTCATCGGCAACCCGATCCTTCCCGTCATCAAGATCTGCGCCAATCCGCGCACTGTGCGCACGATGAGCGAGCACGTCGATGTCGACACCTCCGGGCTGCTGCAGCGGGAGATCACGATGAGCGAAGCCGGCGACAAGCTGCTTGACATGATGTTCCGCACGGCCAACGGGCGCCTCACGGCGGCCGAGGCCTTGGGGCACCGCGAGTTCGTGTTGACGCGCCTGTACGAGAGCGCGTAGCCGCGCCCCCCGGATGAGCGCCAATCGTGCCAGCCGCCGGTGGTATGCCGTCGCGGCCGCCCTGATCGGGTTCTATTGCATCTATGTCGTGCTGGGCAAGATCGGCCAGAAGTCGGGCTTTGCAGTGCCATTGAAGTTGGGCGATGTCGGCGAGTTCCTGGTGGTGCTGGCCGGGATGGCCGCGTTCGTCGCGGGGTTGATGCTGGCCGCCCCGCCAGAGGAGCAGTAGACCAGGGACGCGCCAAGTACGCGTCGCACATCCACGTTGGCTAGGAGGAGAGCATGCGCAACACCAAGGGCACTACCCCGCAGGCACCCGCGCGGCGGCGATTCCTCGAGATCGCGACGCGCTATGGCTTCACGACGGCCGTGCTGGCCGGCACCGGCGGCTACCTCTGGAGCGACTCGGCCGTCGCTCAAAGCGCCGCGGACGAGGAGGCGAAGCAGAAGGCCGCCAAGTTCACGATGCTGTTCGCCACCGAGTACAAGATCGAGGACTACGTGAAGTACCCGGTGATGCAGGCGGCGTTCAAGGCCAACGTCGAGGCGGCGACCCGCAACCAGATCTTCGTGAAGCTGCATCCCGCCGGCCAGCTGGGCGTGGGCGCGGCGCTGGCGCAGAAGGTGCAGGCCGGCACCGTGCAGGGTGGCGCGGTCTCGCTGTCGAATTTCTCGCCGTTCGCGCCGTCGGTCGACTTGATCAACATCCCGTTCTGGTGCGGGGAGAACCAGAAGTACGCCAATCTCGTGACCTCCGCGGCGTGGAACGACGAGATCACGCCCAAGGTGGTCGCCAAGGGTTACAAGCCGATGTTCTACTTCACCGTCGACCCGCGCACGGTGGCCACGCGCAAGGGCTTCAACAAGACGATCAAGACGCCGGCCGACATGCAGGGCATGAAGATGCGCGTGCCGCCCTCGGCGTTGCTGCAGCAGTTCTACCGGCTGGCCGGCGCCAATCCCACGGTGGTGCCATGGGGGGAAACGGCGACCGCGATCAAGCAGGGCGTGGCCGACGGTCTCGACCCGGCGGTGGCGGCGCTGGCCACGTTCGGCTTCGTCGACATCCTGGGCTGGATCACGACGGTGAAGAGCGTGCCCGATGCGCAGATGTTCGCGGCCAATGCGGGCTGGTACGACGCCTTGCCGAAGGACCTGCAGGTGGCCTTCGATTCCGCATCGGCCAAAACGCAGATCGAGACGTTCGCCCAGATTGCGCCCGCGCGCGATGTGTCGATGAAGCTCATGCGGGACGGCGGCGCCCAGTTCTACAACCCCACCGCGGCGGAATTCAAGGCGTGGGTGGATGCGTGCGGCGAACAGCGCAAGGAGTGGGACGAGCACAAGATCAAGCTCGCGGGGTCGATCGCCGCGTTCGACAAGCTGAAGGTGGCGGCCAACACCAAGGGCCCGATCACCGTGGGCGACTACACCGGCTAGTCGCGGCACGCAGTCACGGTCCGGCGTTTCTCCGGCGGCGGGGTGCGCGGCAGGTTTCGCGTCCCGCCGGTTTTGTATCCTGCGTATGCTTTTCGCCCGACCACGGGCGCCACGTCAACGGGCCGCAATGAAACGAGTCCTGCACGCGATCGACGACAACGCCGAGCGCTACCTGATGCTGGTGTTCTATTGCTTCTGCGTGTTCGTGATCGTGCAGGAAGTGGTCCGGCGCTTCGTCCTCAATTACTCGTCGGCGTGGGGCGAGGAGGCCGCGCGCTACGCGTTCATCTACCTCGGGTGGATCGGCGCGGCTTACGCCGTGAAGGAGCGCGCGCATATTCGCTTCGACATCGTGCAGCAACGTTTGCCCAAGCGCTGGCACGGTTACCTGTTCCTGTTCGGCGATCTCTGCACGCTGCTCTTCGCGTGCATTGCCTTGTATTGGTCCATGCATACGATCGGCGTGCTGCTCAAGTTCGGGGGCACGAGCCCGGTGCTGCGCGTCAACAAGGCGTGGTTCGAGGCAGCGGTTCCGATCGGCTTCGTGCTGATCGCGTGGCGATTGTTGCAGTCGATGCGACGCGATATTGCCGATCTCAAGGCCGGGCGCGAGGCGTGGGCCGGCAAATCCATGTTCGAGGAGTAGCACGTGGCCGTCACGTTGTCGCTGGTGCTGGTCGTCGTACTGCTGCTGTTGGGCATCCCGTTCTGGGTAGCGCTCGGCCTCGGTACGTTTTCCATCCTGTGGTCGACGCAGGTCCTTCCACTCACGCTGATCGGGGAAGGCCTTTTCGAAGGCGTCGACTCGTTTGCGCTGATTGCCATACCGCTCTTCATCCTGACCGGTGATGTCATGGTGCGCAGCCGGCTTGCCTACAAGTTGCTCGATTTTGCGGAGGCCACGTTCGGGAGCTTTCGTACGGGCTTCGGCACATCCACAGTGATGGGTTGCGGTCTGTTCTCGTGCATCTCCGGATCGGACGCGGCCGATGCGGCGGCCATCGGGCGCATTACGATGGATCGCCTGGTGGCGAAGGGGTACCCCAAGCCCTATGCCTGTGCCCTGGTGGCGTCGGGCGCCTGCACCGGAATCCTGATTCCGCCATCCATCGCCTACATCGTGATCGGTCTCGTCCTCGGCATCTCATCCACGACCTTGTTCCTGGCGGCATTCATCCCGGGGGTGATGGTGTTGTTTGCGGTCATCATCACCAACGTGATCATGAATCGTATCCATGGCTATGAAAACACGACAGGCACGTTTTCATGGCGCCTCTGGTTTAAGGCGCTGGTCGATGCCAAGTGGGCACTGGCGATCCCCTTCATCATCCTGGGTGGTATTTACTCAGGCGTGTTCACGCCCACCGAATCGGCGGCCGTGGCGGTAGCGGTGTCGATCGTGATCGGACTTGTCCAGCGGACGCTGACACTCGCGGACTTTCCGGCGATGCTTGGCACCAGCGCGCGGGTCTGCGGCGTGGTGCTGCCGATCATTGCGGTCGCGCTGCTGTTTTCGCAGGCCCTGACGGTGGTGGACGTGCCGCAGCGGTTCGTGGCGTTCGTGCTGTCCTTCGGCACCAGCAAGACGGCCGTCATCCTGCTGATGCTGACGATCTGGATCATTGCGGGGATGTTCATGGAGGCCGGTCCCAATATCGTGGTGCTTGGCCCGCTGCTGTTTCCGCTTGCGCAGCAGATCGGCATGGATCCGGTCCACTTCTGCATCTTCATGATCACGACGCTGGGGTTGGGCTTCATCACACCGCCGTTCGGCCTCAACCTGTTCGTGATGTCAGGCCTCACCCGAACGCCGGTGTCCGCCATTGCCCGCGAGGCATTTCCATTCGTCGTCGCGATGATCATCGTGTCGACCATCATCGGCTTCGTACCGCAGATTTCGTTGTTTGCGCTGGGTCGCTAGCGCCCCTTACCGGAGCTGCCAATGGGCGTCACCTATCTCAAGAAAGCCGCCAAGACCGCCGAAACCGAGACCGCGAATGCGCGCGACGTGGTGGGCCGGATGCTCGCCGACATCGAACGCGACGGCGAGGCGGCCGTCCGCCGCCATGCACAGGAACTCGACCACTGGACCGGCGACATCGTCGTCACGGCGGCGGAGATCGAGCGGCGCACGGGCGGCATCCCGGCCGGCATCAAGGCCGACATCGACTTCGCGGTGGCGCAGGTGCGGCGCTTTGCCGAAGCCCAGCGGGCGTCGATGCAGGAGTTCAGCGTCGAGGTCCATCCCGGCCTGATGGCGGGCCAGCGGCTCATTCCTGTCAACGTGGCCGGATGCTATGTGCCCACCGGGCGCTATGCGCACATCGCATCGGCCTACATGGGCGTGGCCACGGCCAAGGCTGCGGGCGTGCCGACGATCATCGCGTGCTCCACGCCGTTCCAGGGACAGGGCATCCATCCGCAGGTGCTCTATGCGATGCATGCGGCCGGCGCGGACGTGATCCTGACCCTGGGGGGCGTGCAGGCGATCGCGGCGATGGCCTACGGCCTGTTCACCGGCAAGCCGGCCGACATCATCGTCGGGCCGGGCAACAAGTTCGTCGCCGAGGCCAAGCGCATGCTGTTCGGCAAGGTCGGCATCGATGTCTTCGCCGGCCCGTCGGAGGTATGCGTGATCGCCGATGACAGCGCCGATGCCGCCATCGTCGCCTCGGACATGGTGGGCCAGGCGGAGCACGGGCATGAATCCCCGGCGTGGCTCATCACGACGTCGCGCGCGCTGGCCGCCGAGGTCACGCGATTGATCCCGCTGCTGATCGAGACGCTGCCTGCGACGGCGCGTGACGCCGCCGGTGCCGCGTGGCGCGACTACGGTGAAGTGATCCTGTGCGACACGCGCGAGGATGCCGCGCGGATCTCGGATCAACTGGCGGCAGAGCATCTTGAAGTCCATGCCCGCGACCTCGACTGGTGGCTGGCGCGGCTCACCTGCTACGGCTCGCTGTTCCTCGGCGAAGAAACGACGGTCGCCTTCGGCGACAAGGTGTCCGGACCCAATCACATCCTGCCCACCAAGGGCGCGGCGCGGTATTCCGGCGGCCTGTCGGTGCACAAGTTCATCAAGACGGTGACGTGGCAGCGGATGACCCGCGAAGCCAATCGCGACGTGGCGCAGGTCACCGCGCGCATCTCGCGCCTCGAAGGCATGGAGGCGCATGCGCGCACAGCCGACGACCGGCTGCGCAAGTACTTCCCGGCCGAGGCCTTTTCGCTGGCCCACGATGCGTGATGATGGCCGGTAGCGCCGCATCGTTGTTCGACCTGGCGGGCAAGGTGGCGCTGGTCACCGGCGCCTCCTCGGGCATCGGCCGCGCGATGGCCGTGACCCTTGCGCAGGCCGGCGCAGCGGTCGTGCTGGTGGCGCGCCGCGCCGACGAGCTGGCCGTGACGGCAGCGGACGTTGCGGCGGCGGGCGGACGTGCGTCGGCGCTGCCGGTGGACCTGACCGATCGTGCGGCGTTGCGGCAAGCGGCGGCGCGCGCGGGCGAACCCTTCGGCGCGCCCGACATCGTCGTCAATGCGGCCGGCATCAATGTCCGGCGGCCCATGCAGGACGTGACCGACGATGACTGGGACCGCACGCTGGCGCTGAACCTGACCGCCCCGTTCTTCCTGGTGCAGGCGCTGGCGCCGGCGATGATCAGTCGGGGCTGGGGCCGCGTCATCAA
>JANNNM010000866.1:0-8111 GCA_031398535.1 Betaproteobacteria bacterium
CGCTGCGGCTGGCCCGCGAACTCGACGACGCGATCCTGTCGATGCGCACGAACGAACTCGACATCGGCACATGGCTTCTCAAGTCCACTGGCGACGCGCAACACGTGCTGGCGGTGGACGCGACGCTCGCACGCCATCACGGCCACTGGTTCGTGCGCGAGACAACGGGGTTTCTGCGCCGCACGCTCGCGCGGCTCGATGTGTCGTCGCGCACGCTGTTCGCGCTGGTCGAGGAAGGCTCGTGCTTCGCCGGTACGCTGCTCGAGGTGGCGCTGGCGGCGGACCGCCTCTACATGCAACGCTTTCCGGATGCGACCGTACGCGAGCCACGGCTCACGCCTTCGGCGCTGAACTTCGGCACCTATCCGATGGTGAACGGCCGCTCGCGGCTGGCGCGCCGATTCTGCGACGAGGCGGACGCGCTGGCCGCCGTCGAGGCGAACCTGGGCGTCGCGTTGCCGCCCGAGCGTGCCGACGCGCTGGGACTCGTCACCGCGATGCCGGACGACATCGACTGGAACGACGAGATTCGCATCGCCCTGGAAGAGCGCGCGAGCATGTCGCCGGACGCCTTGACGGGGCTCGAAGCCAATCTTCGCTTCGCCGGCCCCGAGACGATGGAGACGCGCATCTTCGGCCGCCTCTCCGCCTGGCAGAACTGGATCTTCACACGGCCCAACGCCGTGGGCGAGCGCGGTGCGCTCAAGGTCTACGGCAAGGGCGGCAAGGCGCAGTTCGACTTCGAACGCGTCTGACCAGCATTCCAATCGGCACCAGCGCGGCGACGCCGCCGCGATCGACAGGACTTCCGACCATGAACGCCATCAACTACAGCGAAAAGATCCCCAACAACGTGAACCTGGCCGGCGATCGCGCGCTGCAACGCGCGCTCGAGCACTGGCAACCCAACTTCCTGCAGTGGTGGGCCGAGATGGGGCCGGAAGGCACGCGCGACGCATCGGTGTACCTGCGCACCGCGGTCAGCGTCGAGGCCGGCGGCTGGGCGCACTTCGATCACGTGCGGATGCCGGACTATCGGTGGGGCATCTTCCTGACCCCGGCGGACGCCGAGCGCCGGATCCACTTCGGCGAGCACACGGGCCAGCCCGTGTGGCAGGACGTGCCGGGCGAACACCGCGCCAACCTGCGCCGGATCATCGTCACGCAAGGCGACACGGAACCCGCGTCGATCGAACAGCAGCGCCACCTCGGCCTGACCGCGCCCTCGCTCTACGATCTGCGCAACCTCTTCCAGATCAACGTGGAGGAGGGCCGCCACCTTTGGGCGATGGTGTACCTGCTGCACCGGCACTTCGGCCGCGACGGCCGCGAAGAAGCCGATGCGCTGCTGCAGCGCCGCTCGGGCGACGCGGACAATCCGCGCATCCTGGGCGCCTTCAACGAACGTACGCCTGATTGGCTGGCGTTTTTCATGTTCACGTACTTCACCGACCGCGACGGCAAGTTTCAGCTGTGCGCGCTGGCCGAATCGGGCTTCGATCCGCTCGCCCGCACGACGAAGTTCATGCTGACCGAGGAAGCGCATCACATGTTCGTCGGCGAGTCCGGCGTCTCGCGCGTGATCCAGCGCACGTGCCAGGTGATGAAGGAACTCGGCACCGACGACCCGGCACGTCTTCGTGCCGCCGGCGTCATCGACCTGCCGACGATCCAGCGGTACCTCAACTTCCACTTCGCGGTGACGATCGACCTTTTCGGTGCCGATCAAAGTTCCAACGCAGCCACGTTCTACGGTGCGGGGTTGAAGGGCCGCTTCGAGGAAGGCAAGCGCGACGACGATCACCGGCTGCATGGACTCACCTACGCCGTGCAGGAAGTGGTCGATGGCCGCATCGTCGCGCGCGACGTGCCGATGCTGAACGCGCTGAACGAAGTCCTGCGCGATGACTTCATCCGCGACTCGGTCGGCGGCATCGGCCGCTGGAACAAGGTGATCGAGAAGGCGGGCCTGGCGTTTCGCCTCACCGTGCCGCACAAGGCATTCAACCGCAAGATCGGCACGTTTGCCAATGTGCGCGTCGCGCCCGACGGCCGCGTGGTCAGCGAGACCGAGTGGGCCGCCCACCAGTCGACGTGGCTGGCCTCGGCGGAGGACCGCGCGTTCGTGGCCTCGCTGATGGGCCGCGTGATCGCGCCGGGCCAGTTCGCGAATTGGATCGCGCCGCCGGCGATGGGCGTGAACAAGCAGCCGGTGGACTTCGACTACGTGCGGTTCAACTGACTGCGAATGCCGTTGCGATGAGCGTCGATGCCGATCAAGCCGTGCCCGTGTCGCCGATGCTGCGCCAGCACCTGATCGACCCGGAGATCTGCATCCGCTGCAACACCTGCGAGGAAACGTGCCCGCTCGACGCGATCACGCACGATTCGCGCAACTACGTGGTCGACCCGGCGGTGTGCAATGCGTGCAATGCCTGCGTCTCGCCATGCCCCACCGGCGCGATCGACCACTGGCGCCACGTGCCGCGTGCCACCGCATGGTCGCTGGCCGACCAGTTGCAGTGGGATGTGCTGCCGCCACCGACCGCCGCGACGGAAGAGGTTTCAGGCGAGGTTTCGGCCGAAATCGCCGCCATCACGGCGCTGGCCAGTGCCGGCCAGGGCGGCGCCTCCGCCGCCCCGTGGTCAGCCACAACGCCCAGCATCAATCTGCATCCGCCGGAGCGACCCGCCGTGGCGACCGTCACCGGCAATTTCCGTTTGACGGCCGACGGCACCGGTAGCGACATCCGCCACCTCGTGCTCGATTTCGGCTCGGTCGCGTTTCCGGTGCTCGAGGGCCAGACCATCGGCATCGTGCCGCCCGGGCGCGATGCCCATGGCCGCCCGCATCATGTGCGGCTCTACTCGGTGGCGAGCCCGCGCGACGGCGAACGCCCGCGCTACAACAACGTGGCCATCACCGTGAAGCGCGTGACCGAGGACCACGCGGGTCAGCCGATCGCGGGCATCGCGTCAAATTACCTGTGTGACCTTGAACGCGGCGCCACCGTGCAGGTCGTGGGTCCGTTCGGCGCCACGTTCCTGATGCCCGATCATCCCGGCGCGCGGTTGCTGATGATCTGCACCGGCACCGGCTCGGCGCCGATGCGCGCGATGACGGAGCGCCGCCGCCGGCGCATCGCGCTCGAGGAAGGCGGCGACCTGATGCTGTTCTTCGGCGCGCGCACGCCGGAGGAACTCCCCTACTGCGGCCCGCTGATGAAGCTGCCGGCGTCGTTCATCGACATCAACCTCGCGTACTCGCGGGTCCCGGGCCAGCCGCGCCAGTACGTGCAGGACCTGATCCGCGCGCGCGGCGCCGACGTCGTGCGCCGCCTCGCCGATCCGCAGACCTTCATCTACATCTGCGGGTTGAAGGGGATGGAGCAAGGCGTGGCCGATGCGTTTCGCGAGGTCTGCGCGCAGCACGGCCAGGACTGGGATGCGCTGCTGCCCGCGCTGCGCGCGGAAGGCCGTTATCACCTCGAGACGTACTGAATGACCGCAACGCGCGCGTGCGTTGCCGTCGATCAGGTCCGCTTCATCGCCAACGCGCGCGCGTAGACGTCATCGCGCGGCAGTCCCGTCACCGCCGCTACGACGCGCGCCGCCCGGGCGGGCGGCAGCTCCTCCAGCAGCGCCTGCAACCACTGCACCTGCTCCGGGCTCATCGCCGCGCCCTCGGGCAACATCGCGGCCACGGGCGCATCGACGATCAGCACAAACTCGCCCCGCTGGCGCTGCGGTTCGGCGGCGATCCACGCGGCCGCACCGGCCAGCGGCAGGCGCACGATGGATTCGAACTTCTTGGTGATCTCGCGCGCGATGACGAGATCGCGGTCGCCACCCAGCACGTCGGCCAGGTCCGCGATCGTCGCGACGATGCGGTGCGGTGCCTCGTAGAACACCAGCGCCCCGGCACTCACCGCCAGGTGTTCGAGCAGCGACCGGCGCGCCTTGGCCTGCGCAGGTAGAAACCCGACGAACACGAAGCTTGCCGCGTCAAGGCCGGCCGCCGACACGGCGGCG
Source organism: Betaproteobacteria bacterium (assembly GCA_031398535.1). GTDB lineage: Bacteria > Pseudomonadota > Gammaproteobacteria > Burkholderiales > Casimicrobiaceae > VBCG01. The sequence continues at coordinate 4,033 of JANNNM010000866.1, forward strand.
ATGACGGCCGACGGCCCGGGAATCGGCACGACCGGAAACCCTGCCGCGCGAACGGCCTGCACGAGGCGCGCACCGGGATCGCTGATGGCGGGCGTGCCCGCATCGCTGATCAGCGCCACGCTGCGCCCGGCGCGCAGCCATTCGGCCACGGCGTACAGCTTCTGGTCCTCGTTGTGCGCATGCAGCGCCACCGGGCGGGTCATGATCCCGTAATGCCGGAGCAGGATCGCTGAAGTACGGGTATCTTCCGCGGCGATCAAGTCGGCGCTGGCCAGGACATCCAGCGCCCGCAACGTCACGTCGCGCAGATTACCGAGGGGCGTGGCCACCACATATAATGATCCCGCTTCGGCGCGAAACCGCGCTGCCGCCACATGCGGGTCCTGCGCGCTGTCCGCGCCCTCTTCCACCGCCGTTGCTTCCACCTTCGTCACGACTCGATCCGTTTCCCGTGGCCGCCATCACACCTTTGTCCCCTGCCCGCAGGTGGGCCATGCTCACGGGCATCGCGTTGCTGCTGGCCGCCGCATTCTCCGCTGCGCAAACGCCCCCGGCAAGCAACGATCCGGCGCCAGCGGTGGCAAAACCCGTGGCCACGGAACCCGCCGCCGCGCCCGCGCCCGCAGACAAGCCCGCGCCGGACGTCGACGTGGCGATCGTGCTGCCGCTCGAATCGGCCCAGTACGGCCGCGCCGCCGAGGCCGTGCGCGCCGGCTTCATGGCGGCCGCCGAAGCTTCCGCCACGCGGCCGCGCATCCGCGTCTTTCCGCACGGCGACGATGGCGTCCTCACTGCGTTTGAAGCGGCGCGCGCTGCCGGCGCCCGGGTCATCGTCGGCCCGTTGGTCCGCGACGATGTCCGTACCGTCGCCAGCCTGTCGCTCGACCTGCCGATGACGCTGGTGCTGAACCAGCTCGACGACATGGCCGGCTTGCCGTCGACGCTCTACAGCTTCGCCTTGGGCGTGGAGGGCGACGGGCGCATGATCGCGCGGCGGATGCGCACCGACAACGCGCAGGCCATCGCGGTGGTCAATGCCGACACGCCGCTGATGAAACGGCTGGTCGGCGCGTTCGCCGCCGAGTGGTCGCAAGGCGGTGGCGCCGTTCCTGGGGTGTACGGTTTCGTCGCGACGCCGGACGCGCTGGTCACGCTGCGGCGTGCGCTCGTGCGGCATCCGCCCGACGCCGCGTTGCTGGCGCTCGATGGCACCGGCGCCACGCTGGCCAAGCCCTATCTCGGCACCACGCGCGCCTATGCCAGCGGCCTCGTCTTCGAGCGCGAGACCCAGGCCGTGATGCGCGATCTCGATGGCCTCGTGATCGTCGAGATCCCCTGGCTCGTCACGCCGCAGGCGGCGCAATTCGCCAACCTGCCCCGCAAGGAATTTCCCAGCGTCGCGCTGACCCGGCTCTATGCGTTGGGACTCGATGCGTTTCGCGTGGCCCAGACGCTGCGCGAAGGCGCGCCCGAGCGCATGACCTTCGAGGGCGCCACCGGCCAGGTCACGCTGGGCGAAGGTCGCCAGTTCCAGCGCGAAGGCGTATTCGCCGTGTTCCGCGCGGGGCAGCTCGCCCCGCTCGACGTGGCGCGCTGACGCCGCGGAACATGGAGGCGCCGAAGCTCGACAGGCGTTCGGTCGGCGCCCGCGGCGAGGCGGCGGCAGCACGGTTCCTCGAGCTGCAGGGTCTCGCGATCATCGCCCGCAACTTCCGCACGCGGCGCGGCGAGATCGACTTGATTGCCCGCGATGGCGACACGCTGGTGTTCGTCGAAGTACGGGTCCGGAGCAGCCGCGCGTTCGGCGGCGCGGCGGCCAGCATCACCAGCGCCAAGCGCGCCCGGATGGTCGCCGCGGCGGGCGCCTACCTGGTCCGCCTCGGCCGCGAGCCGCCATGCCGCTTCGACGCGATCCTGATCGACGGCGGGGGCGACGCCACACTCACGTGGGAGCGCAACATTCTCGAGGTCTGATGCCCGGCGTACCGCAGCCGGGGGCCATGGCCGCGCCTGCTAGAATCGCGCCACCATGATCGACCACACCCATCGTATCCACAGCCATTTCGCGGAAAGCGCGCAACTGAAGCTCGATGCCGCGGACATCCTGACGCCGGACATTGCCCGCGCGGCTCAAATCCTCACCGAAAGCCTCTTCGCCGACGGCAAGATCCTGGCCTGCGGCAACGGCGGCTCGGCGGCGGACGCCCAGCATTTCGCGGCCGAGCTGGTGGGCCGCTTCGAGCGCGAGCGCCCGGAATTGCCGGCCATCGCAATGTCGACCGATACGTCGCTGATGACCGCGATCGCCAACGATTATTCGTTCGAGCAGATTTTCGCGAAGCAAGTGCGCGCGCTCGGCGCCAAGGGCGACGTGCTGCTCGCGATCTCCACGTCGGGCAATTCCGGCAACGTGATCGCCGCGATCGAAGCCGCGCACGCGCGGGAGATGCGCGTCGTGGCGCTCACCGGCAAGGGCGGCGGGCGGATCGGTGAACTTCTCCGCCCCGCCGACGTCAACCTCTGTGTGCCGCACAGTCGTACGGCGCGAATCCAGGAGGTCCATTTGCTGATGATCCATTGTCTGTGCGACGCCATCGACGCCACGCTGCTCGGAGACGAGGAGTGACGATGCCACGCGCGGCCGCCGCCGTGGTCATGCTGGCGGCCGTGGTCATGCTGACCTCCTGCGTACCGGCCGTCATCGCAGTGGGCGCGGGCGGTGCCGCACTCGTCGCCTCTGACCGCCGTACCGCCGGCGCACAGGTCGAGGACGAGTCGATCGAGCTGAAGATCGCCGACCAGGTCCGCCTCCTCTACGGCGATCGCCTGCACGTCAACATCACGAGCTACAACGGCCTCGTGCTGCTGACCGGCGAAGTTCCGGATGCGGGGGCCCAGGCCAGCGTGGGCAATGCCGCCAAGACCACGCTTAAAGTGCGCTCGGTCCAGAACGAAACGGTGATCGGCCCCAACTCCGATCTCTCCGCGCGCACCAACGATTCGTTCATCACCACCAAGGTGAAGGCGCGCTTCGTCGAAGCCAACAAGTTTCCGCCGAATGCGGTCAAGGTCGTCACCGAGCGTGCCGTGGTCTACCTGATGGGCATCGTCAGCCGGCAGGAAGGCACCGCCGCCGGTGAGATCGCCGCCACCACCGAAGGCGTGGCGCGCGTCGTCAAGGTCTTCGAATACCGCGGCTAGCGTGCTGCCTGCCGTGAATGCCCCGCATTACGCCAGCCACATCGCCACCCGCGACGATGCGTTGGCGCGCATTGCGCTGTTGCCGCGACCGCTGGTCATGACCAATGGCGTATTCGACCTGTTGCATCGTGGCCATGTCGCCTACCTCGAGGCCGCGCGGGCGCTGGGCGCGTCGCTGGTCGTGGCGGTGAACAGCGACGCCTCCGTCAAGCGTCTCGACAAGGGACCGGACCGGCCCCTCAATACGCTGGACGACCGCATGGCCGTGCTGGCGGCGCTGGCGTCTGTCGACCTGGTCGTGCCTTTCGACGACGACACGCCCCGCGACCTGATCGTGGCGGCGATGCCCGACATCCTGGTGAAGGGCGGCGACTATTCGGCGGCCACCACGGCCGGCGCGCCGGAGGTGATCGCGGGCGGTGGGCGCTTCGTCGCGGTGCCTTTCGCCTTCGACCGTTCGACCACGTCGCTGGTCGAGCGCATCCGCACCCGCTGAACCGCTTTCGCGTTACGCGCCCCGCCGATGGTGGCGCCGGGTTCGCCGCCAGCATGGCCGCATCAACGTGCTTGGTATAATCGACCCATGCTGCAACATGACCATGAAGTCGACGCGCGCGGACTCAACTGTCCGCTGCCCATCCTGCGCACGAAGAAGACCCTCAACACGATGACGTCCGGTCAAGTGGTGCGCATCCTCGCCACCGACCCCGCCAGCGTGCGCGATTTCCAGGCTTTCGCCAAGCAGACCGGCAACGATCTCGTCGAGCACGGCGAAGCCGATGGAAGCTTCTGGTTCCTGATGCGCCGGCGGTAGGAATGAAGGCGTAACAAAGGGGCCAGGCTCACTTAATTAATGGGGTCAGGTTCAATCTGGTAGA
>JANNNM010000478.1:0-3826 GCA_031398535.1 Betaproteobacteria bacterium
CTATTCTTGGCAAGCGAGGCTGATGCCGTCGTGCGCGGGGCGCTCATGCGGACACCATGTCCCGCGTCTCGTGCTCGACCGAGGCATCGACGTCCGTCGTGAAGCGCAGGCGACCGGCCGCGACGTTCCGGCGCACCATCGCCTCCAGGCCCGGCTCGTGGATCGGCACGCCGCCGCTGTTCAGCACGGCAATCTTGCGCGCATCGACGTCAAGGCAGAGCACGTCGTTGCCGACCTCGGCGAAACAGGTGCCGGTGACGAGCCCGACATACCCGGTGCCGATCATCGTGATCTTCATGCGGCCGCGACTCCCGTCCGCGAAAGCGATGCATTGATCGCCTGCAACGTGGCCAGCGGGTCGCGCGCCTGCGTGATCGGCCGGCCGATTACCAGGTAGTCGGCACCCGCCTGCACGGCGGCCTCGGGCGTCACGATGCGCGCCTGGTCGTCCTTGGCCGCATCGGCCAGGCGGATGCCAGGCGTCACCAGCTTGAAGTCGGCGCCGCAAGTTTGACGCAGCCTGGCGGCCTCATGGGCCGAGCAGACGACGCCATCGAGGCCGCATTCGCGCGTGAGGCGCGCCAGTTGCAGCACTTCGTCGGCCGCCGAACCGGCATGCCCTACTTCGCGCAGGTCGGCGTCGGCTAAACTGGTCAACACGGTGACGGCGATCAGCAGCGGCGTGCTGAGTCCGTTGGCCTTGGCGGAGGTGTCGACCGCCGCGCGCGCGGCGCGCAGCATCGCACTGCCGCCACTCGCGTGCACATTGAGCATGAACACGCCGAGGCGCGTCGCGGCCGCGCACGCGCTGGCCACGGTATTGGGAATGTCGTGGAACTTGAGGTCGAGGAACACCGAGAATCCGCGATCGACCATCCAGCGCACCGGTTCAGGGCCACCGATGACGAACAGTTCCTTGCCGACCTTGAGGCCGCATTGCGCCGGGTCGAGGCGATCGGCCAGGCCCAGCGCCGCCATCGGATTGGCGAAGTCGAGCGCGACGAACACGCGCGGGGCGGTGATTGCTGGAGTCGTCATGCGTAGCCGTCCGGGGTCTCGGTGCGCTTGGGTGAATACGTTTCCCACTTGAGGCAACCCGGGCAACGCCAGTAATACTGCTTGGCGCGAAAGCCGCAATGGTCGCACTTGTACATGCCAAGGCGCTTGATGTGCTGCGCGACCAGCCCCTTCACCAGCTCCAGGTCGTGCCGACGGTCCGCAGGTGCCGCCAGCAACTGCGCCTCGAGCAGCCGGTCGAGGCCGAGCAGCGTGGGGTTGCGCACCAGCTCGTCCTTGATGAGGCCGGCGGCGGCATCGGGGCCGTCGTGCTCCAGCACCAGCGTGAACAGCGCGTTGAGCAGATCCAGCGAAGGATACTGCGCCTGGTAGTTGCGCAGCACGCGGATGCCCTGCGCCACGGCGCCCTGCTTGCGCCACGCATCGGCCATCCGGTCCGCGGCCAATGCCAGGAACGCCGGATTCTGCGTCTCGATCTTCTGCCACAGCGCGAGCGCGCCGGCGACATCGCCCTGCTGCAACTGCGCGTCGCCGGCGATCATCGTCGCGCGCGCGCAGCCGCGATAGGCGGCAAAGGCCGCATCGAGCTCGCGCTGCGCCGTTGCGTAGTCGGATTCGAGCAGCGCCGCCTGCGCCAGCTCGCAGCGGTACTGCGCGATCTCCTTGAAGTACGGCTGCTTGGCCAGCGCCTCCATCCGCTGCGTGGCGGCGATGGCCTTGTTCCAGTCCTTCTCGGTCTCGTAGATGGAGATCAGGTGGGCAATCGACGAATGCTCGAAGGGCGTGCCATCGAGCTTGGTGAAGAGTTCTTCCGCGCGATCGAGGAGTCCGGCGCGATGGAAGTCCTGCGCCAGCTCGTAGTTGGCCATCGTCCGCTTGTCCGCCGGTAGATCGGGCCGGTCGAGCAGGTTCTGGTGCATCCGGATCGCGCGGTCGATCTCGCCCTGCCGGCGGAACAGCGAACCCAGCGCGAAGTGCAGGTCGATCGTCTGCGGATCGACCTTGACCACCTCGATGAATGACTCGATGGCCTTGTCGGGCTGTTCGTTCAGCAGGAAATTGAGGCCGCGGAAGTACGACAGCGGCAGCGCGCGCGATTCGCGCAGCAAGTGCTTGATGTCGATGCGCGCCGCCATCCAGCCCAGTCCGAAGAACACGGCCGGGATCGGCAGCAGCCACCACAGTTCGAAGTCCATTGCGTGGCCGCTAGCGCGCTCTAGTCACAGGACGTCCGGCAGGCCGTCGTCGTGGCGCGGATAGGGTTTGGCAGGCACCGGCGCGCCGGCAGTCGTGATCCCGCGCTGCTCGCGCCGCAACTTGTTCAGCTGGCGCTTCAGCCGCGACGCGCGCAACGCACCGGCCAGCAGGCCCGCCGCCACGCCCACCGCAAATGCGATCAGCACGACAAAGATCAGCGGCGCCTGCAGGTTGGCGACATTGAAGATGCGCAACGTCACCGTATCGGCGTTCTGCAGCGAGATGAACAGCAGGGCCAGGAAGACGGTGGCAGCGATGATCCAGCGCACGGTTTGCATGGGCCGGATTATGCCATCGCAGGCCAAGGCTTCCCCAGCGAAATAAAAACGGGCGGCAGAGTCGCCTCTTCCGCCCGCACTGTTGCCGGCCGCACGCAAGTGGGCGCGTGGCCTATTTCGGACCTTCCTCGGCAAAGTCGACACGCTCCCGCAACTCCTTGCCCGCCTTGAAGTGCGGCACGAACTTCTGCGGCACCTGCACCTTCTCACCGGACTTGGGATTGCGGCCGGTGCGCGGCGGTCGGTAGTTGAGGCCGAAGCTGCCGAAGCCGCGGATCTCGATGCGCTCCCCTTTCGCGAGGGACTCACCCATCGCGTCGAGGATCATCTTGACCGCCAGCTCGGCATCCTTGGCAACCAACTGCGGAAACTGGGCCGCCAGGCGGTCGATCAGCTCCGATTTGGTCATTGCGGCGTTCCCGTGGTTCAACCGTTGCTCTTGGTGTCGGACAGCTTGGCCTTGAGAAGCGCACCGAGGTTCGTCGTGCCCGTGTTGGCGCCCGCGTTCTCGTTGCTCATCCGCTGCATGGCTTCGCCTTCCTCGGCGTTGTCCTTCGCCTTGATCGACAGGTTGATGCTGCGGTTCTTGCGGTCGATGTTGATGATCATCGCGTTGACGGCATCACCTTCCTTCAGGTGGGTGCGCATGTCTTCCACGCGGTCGCGCGACAACTCGGATGCACGGAGATAGCCTTCGATGTCGCCACCGAGGCCGATGACCGCGCCCTTGCCGTCCAGCGACTTGACCGTGCCGTCGACGATGCTGCCCTTGTCGTGCATGGCCACGAAGTTGGTGAACGGATCGCCTTCAAGCTGCTTGATGCCAAGCGAAATGCGCTCGCGCTCGACGTCGATGGCCAGCACCACGGCTTCGACTTCCTGGCCCTTCTTGTAGTCGCGAACGGCGGTCTCGCCGGTGGCGTTCCACGACAGGTCGGACAGGTGGACGAGACCATCGATGCCACCCGGCAGGCCGACGAACACGCCGAAGTCGGTGATCGACTTGATCATCCCGGTGACCTTGTCGCCCTTCTTGTGGTTCATCGAGAAGTCATCCCACGGGTTCGGCATGCATTGCTTCATGCCGAGCGAGATGCGGCGACGGTCCTCGTCGATCTCGAGGATCATCACTTCGACTTCGTCGCCCAGCTGCACGACCTTGGTCGGGTGGATGTTCTTGTTGGTCCAGTCCATTTCGGAGACGTGCACCAGACCTTCGATGCCCGACTCGATCTCGACGAACGCGCCGTAGTCGGTGATGTTCGTGACCTTGC
>JANNNM010000937.1:0-4400 GCA_031398535.1 Betaproteobacteria bacterium
GTGGATCGACGGTGTGCATCCGTTCCAGGTCATCGAAGCCTACGTCGGCGCCGTCGTCGCGCTCGTGATCTTCGGCATTCCGGCGGCGTTGCAGCAGCACAGGTTTTCCCCGATCACCAAGGATGCGGATGCGCGCGTGCACGTCGATTGGGTACGCCTTGGCATCGTCGCTGCGATCCTCGTCAGCGCAATGGCGGTGAATATCGGCGTGAACATCCACTACAACCACCTGTCCGACCGCTTCCCCTTCATCGGCGCCGCCGTCTGGCTGGCCATCATCGCCTGCATTCCGCTGCGCCGTCCGCACTGGGAGGAAATGCCCGCCGCCTTCAAGGGTGCGGTGTTCCTGCTGTCGCTGGTGCTGGCGGCCTCGATGATGCCGGTGCACAAGCTGCCCGATGCATCATGGCCGGTGGCACTCGGACTGGGTTTTGTTTCGGCGGTATTCGACAACATCCCGCTGACCGCGCTGGCATTGAAGCAGGACGGTTATGACTGGGGCTTCCTGGCCTACGCGGTCGGCTTCGGCGGATCGATGATCTGGTTCGGTTCGTCAGCCGGCGTGGCACTCACCAGCATGTTCCCCGAAGCACGCAGTGCGGTCGCGTGGGTCCGTGGGGGATGGCATGTGGTGGTGGCGTATGTCATCGGGTTCATGGTGATGGTAGTCGTCGTAGGCTGGCATCCGCAGGCCAAGCAGAAGCCAGCGGCCCCTCCCAAGCCGGCTGCGGCCGTGACGCAGCCCGCAACGCCAGTGGTCGTTTCGCCGGCCGGTCCAGCGCGGGTTTAGACTTGTCGCCTGCGGAACCGCTTTGAATGGCGGATGACGTCATCGGAAAGGAACACATGCGCAACAGCTTGGCAGCAATGGTCGCAATGGTTGCATCGGCAGGTGCGCTGGCGCAGGAGATCACGCTCTTCCAGAACCCGAATTTCAGCGGTCCCAATTTTTCCGCCAACAGTTCGGTCACGAACCTCGCGAACGTGGGCTTCAACGACCGCGCGTCGTCAGCGACGATTCGAGCCGGCACGTGGCAACTTTGTTCCGACGACTTCTTCCGCGGGCAATGCGTGACGCTGCAGCCTGGCAACTACAACAATCTCGGCGCGATGGGCTTGAACAATGCGGTGTCGTCGCTGCGCGAGATCGGCTGGCACGGCGGTGGCGGCGGCGGACCCGGCGGACCCAGCGGGCCAGGCGGCGTCGCTGGCGGCGGCGGATGGAATGGCGCGGCCGGGATCGTCCTGTACCAGTGGATCGAACTCGCCGGCCGATCGGTGTCCCTGACCAATAACGTCAACAACCTTGACGACCTGCGCTTCAACGATCGCGCGTCGTCGGCCGTGGTGTCGCGCGGCACCTGGCAGATCTGCTCCGACGCCAACTTCGGCGGCAATTGCGGTACCTTCCCGCCCGGTCGCTACGACAATCTCGGCCCGCTGACCGGCCAGGCCAGCTCGGTGCGGCTGATCGGCAGCGGCAACATTGGTGGCGGCCAGGGCGGCGGATGGGGCAGCGGCGGGCCCGGCGGCGCGCGCGTCATGATGTACGAAGGCCCCAATTTCTCCGGCCGTTCGTACATGGTCACGACAGATGTGCTGTCGAACCTCAACAGCACCGGCTTCAACGATCGCGCGTCTTCGCTGCGCATCGAACAGGGTTATTGGATGTTCTGCACCGACGCCAACTTCGGCGGTGACTGCAAGACACTCGGCCCCGGCGACTATGCGTCATTGCCATTCGGCTTTGCCAACGCCATCTCGTCGGCGCGGCGGATCTCGAACAACTATCCGTACACGCAGCCTCCGCGGTGGTGACGGTCCGCATGCCGTCCCCCTTCACGCCAGGCGAACGCGTCGTCGACCGCGATTGACCATGCCTGTCGTCGACGACATCCCGGGCCTGCGCCGCGTGCTGGCCTCCTCGCGCATCATCGCCGTGGTGGGCCTCTCTGCGCAGTGGTTCCGTCCGAGTTACTTCGCGGCCAAGTACATGCAGGACCACGGCTACACGATCATCCCGGTCAATCCCGCCTACCAGGAGGTGCTGGGGCAACGCTGCTACGCGGACCTGGCATCGATCCCCGGCCCCGTCGACATGGTCGATTGCTTTCGCAAGGCGGCCGACATCCCGCCCATCGCGGAAGCGGCGGTGGCCAAGGGCGCGCGCGTGCTGTGGATGCAGTTGGGCATCCGCAATGATGCCGCCGCCAAGGTGGCGCTCGACGCCGGCCTCGACGTCGTGATGGACCGCTGCGTCAAGATCGAGCACGCGCGCATCCTGGGTGGCCTCAACTTCGCCGGCGTGAACACCGGCGTCATTTCCGCGCGGCGCGCGGGCTGATGGCACGGCCCCGCCATGGCTGACCGCCGCTTCGGCTTCGATACGCTGTGCCTGCATGCGGGGCAGATCCCCGATGCCGCCACCGGCGCGCGCGCGCTGCCCATCTACCAGACGACGTCGTTCGTGTTCGACAGCGCCGACCATGCGGCCAGCCTCTTCAACCTGCAGACCTTCGGCAACGTCTACTCGCGGATCTCCAATCCCACAGTGGCGGCGCTGGAGGAACGCGTGGCGGCGCTGGAAGGCGGCCGCGCTGCGCTGGCCACGGCCACCGGCATGGCGGCGCAGACCGTCGCGCTGCTCACGCTGTGTCGCGCCGGCGACCACATCGTCGCCGCGCGCACGCTCTACGGCGGCACCTATTCGCAGCTGGCCGTCACGTTCGCGCAGTTCGGCATCGAGGCCACGTTCGTCGACGGCGACGATGCCGCGAACTTTCGCGCAGCGCTGCGGACCAATACCAAAGCCATCTACGCCGAGACGCTCGGCAATCCCCAATTGAATGTCGCCGACCTCGCCGCCATCGCCGAAGTCGCCCACGCTGCGGGCGTGCCGCTGGTCGTCGACAACACGCTGGCCTCGCCGTACCTCTGCCGTCCCTTCGAACATGGCGCCGACATCGTCGTGCATTCGGTCACCAAGTACCTTGGCGGGCACGGCACCACGATGGGCGGCATCGTCGTCGAGTCGGGGCACTTCCCGTGGGACAACGGCAACTTTCCGCAGATGACGGAGCCCTCGCGCGGCTATCACGGCGTGCGCTTCTTCGAGACCTTCGGCGACTTCGGCTTCACGATGAAGGCCCGGATGGAAACGATGCGCACGCTCGGCCCCACGCTGGCGCCGCATTCCGCGTTCCTGCTGATGCAGGGCATCGAGACCTTGCACCTGCGCATGCCACGACATTGCAGTTCCGCGCTGGCGGTCGCGCAGCACCTGCAGGCGCACCCGGCCGTCGCATGGGTGCGCTACCCAGGGTTGCCGGGGGACCCGTATCACGCGCTGTCGGCGCGCTACCTCCCGGAAGGCGCGGGCGGCATCCTGACGTTCGGCGTCAAGGGCGGCGCGCCCGCCGGCGTGCGCTTCATCGAGGCCGTGCAGTTCCTGTCGCACCTGGCCAATGTTGGCGATGCCAAGTCGCTCGTCATCCATCCGGCGTCGACCACGCATCGGCAGCTCTCCGAAGACGAGCAGCGCGCCGCCGGCGTGCTGCCTGAAATGATCCGGCTCTCCGTCGGCCTTGAAGCACTGGACGATATCCGGTGGGACATCGACCAGGCACTTACGAAAGCCCTTGCCTGATGCCAACACGCTTCCTGCCGTTGCCCTGGGCCGGCCTCATCCTCACGCTGGCGCTGCTGGGCCAGGAAGTGCTTTTCCGCGCCTGGGGGAACGAAACGTCGCTTGCCCCCTCGCTCTATCGCGTCGGCGTGATGGCGATCGGCGTCACGTCGCTCGCGCTCATCCTGATGCCCAAGCGTCGCGTCGGCTACCTGCTGGGCTTCCTGCTGTGCGCGGGCCTGATGGGCTGGGCGTTCTGGCTGCAGTACGGCGAGGGCCTCGAGCCTTGCCCGCTGTGCATGTTCCAGCGCATCGCTGTGTGCGTGATCGGCATCGTGTTCCTCGTGGCGCTGATCCACAATCCGCTGCGCTTCGGTGCCGCCGTCTACGCCGGCCTGATCCTCCTGGCGGCGGGCACCGGCGCTGCGCTGGCGTCACGCCAGGTGTGGCTGCAGTCGCTGCCGAAGGATCAGGTGCCGGCGTGCGGCATGGGCATCTCGTACATGATGGACACGATGCCGTTCCTCGACGTCATCACCAAGGTCTTTGCCGGCAGTGGCGAGTGCGCCGACAAGGCATGGGTGTTCCTGGGCCTGTCGATCGCCGGATGGACGCTGGTGTTCTTCATCGCCGTGACGATCTACGCGTTCGCGCTGATCCGCCGCGACTGAAAAAGGGGTCAGGGTCAGTTAAACAAAGGGGTCAGGGTCGAAGAGATCGCGATGGAGTTTCCAATGCCGCCACTCACTTCCGATCTATTCGACCCTGACCCCTT
>JANNNM010000940.1:0-9518 GCA_031398535.1 Betaproteobacteria bacterium
GGTTGGCCCACGCCGGGCCATAGCTCTGGTAGGTGTTCTCCGGCCCCGGCATGCGGTTCGGGTCGTTGCCGAAGTGCACCGGCTCGCCGGTGCGCGTGTGCGTCTTGGCGATCATCAGCTTGTTGACCAGTTCGTCCACGGTGACGGACTCGGGAATGTCCTCGGCACAGGCGCCGTTGTCGGACAGGAAGATGATCACGGTGTTGTCGAGCTGGCCGGCCTTCTTCAATGCATCGACGATGCGGCCGATGCCCTGGTCCATCCGGTCGACCTGCGCCGCGTAGACCTCCATGCAGCGCAGCGTCCACGCCTGGTGCTCGGCGTCCGGCCACGGCGGCTGCGCCGGGTCGCGGTCGGTGAGCTTCCACGCGGCATCGAGGATGCCCCATTCGACCAGCTTGTCGAGCCGCTCGGCGCGCAGCGCGTCCCAACCCTTGTCGAAGCGGCCCTTGTACTTGGCGATGTCCTCGTCATGTGCATGCAGCGGCCAGTGCGGTGCCGTGTACGCAACGTAGGTGAAGAACGGCGTGCCGGGCGCGTCGCGCTGGTGCTTCTCGATATAGGCGACCGCCTGGTCGCTGATCGCATCGGTGTAGAAGAAGCTGCTGTCCGCCTTGGCTTCGTGCTCGATGTTCTCGTTGCCGCGGGTGAGCGTGTTGGGATCGTAGAAACTGCCCGCGCCGATGATGGTGCCGAAGAATTCGTCGAAGCCGCGCTGCAGCGGCCAGGTGTCGGTGGGGTTGGTGAGGCTGCTGGCCACGTGCCACTTGCCGCTCATGTAGGTCCTGTAGCCGTTGCGCTTCAGCGCCTGCGGAATGGTGACGCAGCGATGGTTGAGGTTGCCCGCATAGCCTTCCGGACCGGAGTCGTAGGTAAGGATGCCCACGCCGGTCTGATGCGGGTGCAGGCCGGTGAGCATCGACGCGCGCGACGGGCTGCAGCGGGCGGTGTTGTAGAACTGCGAGAAGCGCAGGCCGGAAGCCGCCAGCCGGTCGAGATTGGGTGTCTCGATCTCGCCACCGTAGCAGCCGATGTCGGAGTACCCCATGTCGTCGTTGAGGATCAGCACTACGTTCGGCTTGGTCGTGGTCATGGGCGTTCCGCCTTGGTGGAGGGTCTGGACATCGATTTCACAGTCGCGCGCCGCTGTGCGGGTCGAACAAGTGCGCCGCGCCAGGGGCGAAGCCGAGGCATGCCACCTGGCCTTCGCGCAGGGCCGGCAACTGGTCACTCTTGAGTTTCAGCGGGCGCTCGCCCGCCAGGAGGCTGATGATGCTGCTGTCGCCAAGGTCCTCGATGCGCTCGACGCGCGCCGGGAACCCATCGGCGACGATGCGCAGGTCGCCCGGGCGCACCCCCAGCATGACGTCGCGCGGCGTGCCCGCAGTGGCCGCGACCGGAACCGAATGACCCGCGACCGTGACCGCGCTGCCGTGCCAGATTCCAGGCATCAGGTTCATCGGCGGCGTGCCGATGAATTCCGCCACCGCAATCGTCCGGGGCTGCGAATAGATCTCGCGCGGCATGCCTACCTGCACGATGCGCCCTTCGGTGAACACGGCGATGCGGTCGGCCAGCGTCATCGCCTCCTCCTGGTCGTGCGTCACATACACGGTGGTGGCCCCCAGCGAGCGTTGCAGCCGATGCAGTTCGAGGCGCGTTTCCAGGCGCAGCTTCGCGTCGAGATTGGACAGCGGTTCGTCGAGCAGGAACAGGCGCGGCGCCCGCACGATCGCGCGGGCCAGCGCGCAGCGCTGCTGCTGCCCGCCCGACAGCTGGCCCGGCGTGCGCTGCAGCAGGTGGCCGATGCCCACCTTCGCGGCGGATTCAGCCACCGCGCGGTCGATGTCCGCGACCGGCGTACCCACCATCTTCAACGGAAAGCCGATGTTCTGCGCCACCGTCATGTGCGGATACAGCGCATAGCTCTGGAACACCATCGCCACGTCGCGGTGGCCGGGCTCCTGCGTGGTGACGTCGACGCCGTCCATCAACACGCGACCGGCGCTGACGGACTCGAGCCCCGCCAGGATCCGCAGGGTCGTGGTCTTGCCCGAGCCCGAGGGTCCGAGCAGCACGAAGAACTCACCCGGCGCGATGGTCAGGTCGATCCCGTGCAGCACCGTGGTGGCGCCGTGACGTTTCACGACACCCTCCAGACGAACGCCGCCCGGACCGCTCATCGCCGCCCCCCGCCCTTGACGGCGCCCACGGTCAGGCCCTTGACGATGTGCCGCTGCGCGAAGATGCCGATCAGGATGACTGGTGCCATCGCCAGCATCGCGCCGGCGGCGAGCCGCGCCCACTGCGTCTGCTCGACGGAGATGAAGTTGAACATCGCGACCGTGACGGGACGCACCCGGTTGCCACCGAGGACCACTGCAAACATGAATTCGTTCCAGGCGTTGAGAAAAACGAAGATGGTGGTCACCGCAATGCCGCCGCGCACCTGCGGCAGGATCACGTACCAGAGCGTGCGCAGCCGGCCGGCGCGATCGAGCAGCGCGGCTTCTTCCATTTCCAGCGGGATGTCCTCGAAATACGACACCATCAGCCAGATCGCGAAGGGCAGCGAAAACGTGAGGTAGATGGCGGTGAGTCCGCTGTAGGTGTCGAGGCCGCCGATCTTCTGCAGCACGAGGTAGTACGGAATGATGAGGCCGACCGGCGGCAGCATCTGCGTGGCCAGCACGTAGAACCCCGACGTGCGCTTGCCCGGATAGCGCAGCCGCGCCAGCGCATAGGCCGCGGGAATGGCGAACAGCATCGTCAACAGCGTGGCCGATGTCGAGACGACCATGCTCGACCAGAGGTTGGGCATGATCGACGACGCGCCGAAGATCACCTCGCGGTAGTTGTCGAGCGTCGGCGTGAAGAACCACACGGGCGGATAGGCCAGCACGTCACGCTCGGTCTTGAACGAGGTCAGCAGGCCCCAGATCACGGGGAACGCCCATACGGCAAGACCCACACCGGCCACGGCCGCGAGCGCGATGCGGCGTATGGCAGCGCGGCCCTTCATGACCGCGCCCGGCGCAGGCGAAACATGAAGTACGAGATGACCAGCGTGATCGACATCAGCACCATGGCCAGCGACGCGCCATAGCCGAGGTTGAGTTCGGTGAACGACGTGCGATAGGCATAGAGGTTCAGGATTTCGGTGGCCGACCCCGGGCCGCCGCCGGTGGTGGCAAAGATCGCCGCGAACGCGGACAGCGCCGTCATCATCCGCAGGATCACGACCATCACGATCGCGGGCCGGATCAGCGGCAGCGTGATGTGGCGAAAGCGCTGCCACGCGCCGGCGCGGTCGAGCCGCGCCGCCTCATAGACATCGGGAGGGAGTGTGGCCAGGGTTGCGAGCAGCACGAGGAACGCGAACGGCGTCCATTGCCAGGTATGGATGGCAATGACCGAGATCAATGCGAGCTGCGGGTCGCCGAGCCAGTTGTGGCTGCCGAGGCCGAGCGCCCGGGTCACAAGGTCGACCAACCCGAAATCCGGCGCCAGCACCAGTGTGCGCCAGAACAATCCGACCACGACAGGAGCCAATACGATCGGCAGGATGGCCGCCACGCGCAGTACGCCCTGCCCCTTGGGAATCTGCAGCACCAGCAACGCCAGTGCCAACCCCAGCACCACCTGCAGCACGACCGTCGACGCCGTATAGATCCCGGTGAGCAGCAGCGAATTCCAGAAGCGCGGGTCGCTGCCCATCTTGGCGTAGTTGTCGAGCCCGGCAAAACCCGACAGCCACGGCATGCCGAGGTCGAGCCGGTGCAGGCTGTTCCACGCCAGGTAGACGAGTGGAACGGTCGTCGTGAGCAGCAGCGCCGCGAGCGCCGGCGCCAGCAGCGCCAACGCAAAGCGCCGCTCCTGCGCCTCGAGTGATGGCGCAGGCGCGTTGGCTTCGTTCATCGCAGGGACTTCAGCCCTTCAGGATCTGCTGGATGCGCGCCTGGGCTTCGTCGAGCGCTTCCTTCGGCGGCTTCTGCCCGACCAAGGCCGACTGGATTGCCGTGGCCATCGTCTCGCCAATGGCGGGCCACTGCGGCACCCGCGGCCGCCAATCCACATCGGTGTCCTGCTCCAGCGATTCGATCGCCGCCGGAATGAAATTGTCGCCGGCATCCTTCATCGCGGCCGCGAATTCCGGCGAGCGCCACAGCGACAGGCGGTTGATCCCGGAGCGCTTGGCGGGGCCGGCGAACTTCCACGACGTGCGCGCCTGCGTCTCCGCGGACGTGGCCCACGCGATGAAGAGCCACGTGGCTTTCTTGGCGCGCTCGGACTGCGCGGCGTTGACGGGAAAGCCCCAGTTCCAGATCGACGTCACGCGTTTGCCGTTGGGGCCCCTGGGCCAGCGCGCGTAGGCGATCTTGCCGATGACCTTCGACTTCTCCGGATTGTTGATCACCGCGGCCGAGGAATGCGCGTCGATGTAGGTGCCGATCGTGCCCTGCGAGAAGGCGTCGGCAATGTCGGGCCAGTTCCAGTTGCGCACCGCGGGCGGCGCGTAGGCCGTCAGCGTGTCGACATACCACGTGAGCGCCTTCACCGCTTCGGGTGAATTCACCACGATCGAATTGCCCGACATCCAGTTGCCGCCATGCCCGCGGAACAGCGACGGGTAGATGTACATGTTCTGCCCGGCGCCGGCGAAGCCGCGCAGCGCGAGGCCGTAGATGCGGTTGGCCGGATCGTTGATGGCCTTGGCATTGGCCGCCAGTTGCTCGTAGGTCTCGGCGGCCTTCAACCCCTTGGCGGCGTAGAGATCCTTGCGGTAGACCTGCACCGTCACCTCGCCGTCATAGGGGACGCCGTAGGGCTTGCCGTCGACCGAGTTGGCATCGCGCCACGCTTTGATGATGTCGTCGTACTTGAACCACGCGGGGTCGGTGAGCGTGGAGTCGTTCAGGTACTTGTCGAGTGGTTCGACCCATTTGTTGGACACATACAGCGGGTAATACATCGGGTCGGCCGCATGCGTGGCGTAGGTCGCCGTCTTGGATGACAGGTCGAGCATCGCCTTCTGCCGGATCTGCCCGGGCGGCACCTTCTCGAATCGCAGCTTGATGCCGGTAAGGGCCTCGAACTGCGGCTGCAGCGAAATCAGGTTCTCGAAATAGCTGGCCGGAATCACGGCGACGGTGATTGTTTCGCCTTCGACCTGCTTCCAGTTGATCTTGGCCGCGCGATAGGGCGCCAGATCATCTGCCTGGGCGAACACGGCGCCAGGGAATGAAGAGCCGAGCGCGCCGGCGACACCGATGGCGGCGCCTCGCTTCAGCACATCGCGGCGACCGGCCAGCAGCGGGGCGGCATTGTTGGTGGGGCGCTTCGTCATGGCGGGAGCCTCCTTGGGGCGGGTGATGGATGGGCCGCGCAGGGCGCAGCGACCTTGTGTCGATCCGGTGGCCAGATTTTATTGTATTCGTTTACATGGATGTTATCAGCGGCTTAAAATCGGCACAATAGGGGTGCAGGTTGATTTTTCCCCGGATAGCCGGGCAACCCGTGTAATCGAATTCATCCGCTATCCCTGACCCCAGGATCAAGCCGCCCATGTCCGCCCCACCTCCTTCCGACCCCGGCGGCCGCCGCTCGAGCGCCAAGGACGTGGCCCGGCTGGCGGGGGTGTCCACGGCCACCGTGTCGCGCGTGATCAATTCGCCCGGACAGGTGGATGGCGACACCCAGCGCCGGGTGCGCGACGCCGTCACCAAGCTGCGCTACGTGCCGCACGGCGCCGCGCGTGCGTTGCGCAGCCACCGCAGCCAGATGGTCGGCGCGGTGGTGCCGTCGTTCGACTACGCGCTCTATGCGCGCACGACGAGCGCGCTGCAGGCCGTGCTGGATCCCAAGGGCTATGCGCTGGTGCTGGCCGAGCACCACTATGACCTCAAGGCCGAGTTGCGCATCACCGACCAGCTGATCAGCCATGGCGTGGACGCGTTCGTGTTCGTCGGCCTCTACCACGACCCGGCGCTCTTCACCCGCCTCGAGAGCTACGGCCGGCCCTATGTACTGACGTGGGGGGTGGACCCGATGCGCAGGCACCCCAGCATCGGCTTCGACAATCACGCGGCCACCTACGAGATGACGCGCCATCTCATCACGCTGGGTCATCGGCGCTTCGGGCTGCTGAGCGCGTCAACCAAGGGCAACGATCGCGCGCTCGACCGCGGCGCCGGCATGCGTGCCGCCCTTCTGGAAGCGGGCCTCAAGCTGGACGAGCGCTGCGCGCAATACGGCCCCATCAGCCTCCATGCGGCGGCCGGGATGATGCGGCACCTGCTTGCCCGGAAGCAGCGCCCGACGGCGGTCGTCTGCACCAACGACGTATTCGCGGTGGGTGCGATGATGGCGTGCCGCGAACTCGGTGTGCGCATTCCGGAGGACATCTCGATCACCGGCGTCGACAACACCGATCTGGGCGCAACGCAGACGCCGGCGCTCACCAGCATCCGCACGCCCATCGTCGAGATCGGCCGCGCGGCCGCGGAACAGCTGATAGCACGGCTCGAGGGGCGGCCCTGCACGTCGTTCGAGACGCTGCCTTTCGAGCTGGTGCGACGCGGCAGCACCGCGCCGCCTGCGTCGCCGGCTTGACGGCGTCGCCCATTCCAGGAATCTCCTTGCTATCGCCATCCGCCAAACAGCAACTCGACGAACTGGGCTACCTCGCCCTCCCCGGCTTCATTCCGCCGCCGATGCTGGAGGAACTCCGCGACCGAGCCGAAGCACTGTGGGCCGCGGAAGGCGACGACGCCGGATCGGAATTCCGGCCCGAGCCGGGCACGCGCCGCTTGGCCAACCTCGTCGACAAGGGCGCCATCTTCGCGGAGCTGGTGTCGATGCCGGCCATCCTCGAGTGCATCGAGCACGTCATCGGGCCGGGCTACAAGTTGAGCAGCCTCAATGCGCGCTCGACCAATCCGCACAACGGCGATGCGCAGCCCTGGCATGCGGACAGCGGCGCGATCGCCGACGAGCGCGGCTACTCGGTGTGCAACTCGATCTGGATGCTCGATGATTTCACCGCGGAGAACGGCGCCACGCGCATGGTCCCGCGCACGCATACGTGGCGCCGGCTGCCCGAGCCCGGCAACACGGGCCCGCTGCCGGGCGAGGCGCTCGTCACCGGGCAGGCCGGCACCGTGGTGATCATGAACGCGCACATGTGGCACGGCGGCACCGCCAACCGCACCGACCACTGCCGCCGCGCGCTGCATGCGTTCTACACGCGCGACGACAAGCCGCAGCAGCAATACCAGAAGGCGATGCTCAGTCCCGCCACGCTGGCGGCGCTCACGCCCTTGCAGCGGCGCGTGCTGGCGATCGACGACGCCGAGAACGACCGGCTGAGTTCCGCGACGACACGGATGAGCGGCTTCCTCAAGTAATCACCGCGCATCGCGCGCGCACTTCCGTCAATTCGAAAGATCCTGCATCTGCCGATACAGATCGGCCTTGCCTTCGAAGCCGATGCCCGGCAAATCCGGCAGCGTGACATAGCCGCCCTCCACCTTCACGCCATCGGGAAAGCCCCCGAAGGGCTGGAACAGATCCGGATAGGACTCGTTGCCGCCCAGCCCCAATCCCGCCGCGATGTTCAGCGACATCTGGTGCCCGCCGTGCGGAATGCAGCGGCGGGCGGACCATCCGTGCTCCTTCAGCATGTCGAGCGTGCGCAGGTATTCGACGAGACCGTAGCTCAGCGCGCAGTCGAACTGCAGCCAGTCGCGGTCCGGGCGCATGCCGCCGTAGCGGATCAGGTTGCGCGCATCCTGCGTCGAGAACAGATCCTCTCCCGTGGCCATCGGCTTCGTGTAGTAGTGGCGCAGCGTGGCCTGCAGTTCGAAGTCTAGCGGATCGCCCGGCTCCTCGAACCAGAAGAGGTCGTAGCGCGACAAGGCCTTCGCGTAGGCAATGGCGGTGTCGAGATCGAAGCGCCCGTTGGCGTCGACGCACAGCTTCTGACCGTCCTGCAGCACGCTCAGGATGGAATCGATGCGCCGCAGGTCCTCGTCGAGCGAGGCGCCGCCGATCTTCTTCTTCACGACCGTGTAGCCGCGGTCGATGTAACTCTTCATCTCGTCCTTCAGCTTCTGGTGATCCTGGCCCGGGTAGTAGTAGCCGCCCGCCGCGTAGACGAAGATCCTGCGATCGGGCTTGCCGTTGCTATAGCGGTCGGCCAGCAACTGGAAGAGCGGCTTGCCTTCGATCTTGGCGACGGCGTCCCATACCGCCATGTCGATCGTGCCGATGGCCACCGAGCGCTCGCCGTGACCGCCTGGCTTCTCGTTCGTGAACATCGCATTCCAGATCTTGTGCGGGTCGAGGTTCGTACCACTGGCGTCGATCAGCGAATCCGGCGCGGCTTCGAGCACGCGCGGGATGAAGCGTTCACGCATCAGCTTGCCCTGGCCATAGCGGCCATTCGAGTTGAAGCCGTAGCCCGTCACCGGCTTGCCGTCACGGATCACGTCGGTGACCACCGCGACCAAGCTCAGCGTCATCTTGCTGAAGTCGATGTACGCATTGCGGATCGGACTTGAAATGGGGATGGTCTTTTCGCGGATTTCGACGATCTTCATGCGGTGCTCCGGGTCAGGCCGGTGGCGGATTCCGGTCGAGCGATGTGCGCCGCTGGTGCCAGTACGGGTAGGCAAGCTGCGGCATGCTGGCGACATCGAGGCGCTGGACCTGCTCCGGCGACAACTTGAAGTCGACTACGCCCAGGTTGTCGCGAAGCTGCGTTGCGTTGCGCGCGCCGATCACGACGGTGGACACCGTCGGACGATGCAGCACCCAGTTGAGCGCGACCTGCGACACCGAGCGCTCCACTTCCCTGGCAATCGCCTCCAGCACCTCGATGATGGTGAAGAACTGCTCCTGCGGCACTTCCGGTCCCATGCTGCCCAGCGTGGCGTGGCGCGTGCCGGCCGGCGCCGGCCGGTTGCGGCCCACCTTGCCGCTTAACCGCCCACCGGAGAGCGGGCTCCACACGACGGCCCCCACCCCCTGGTCGAGGCCGAGCGGCATCAGTTCCCACTCGTAATCGCGCGACAGCAGCGAGTAGTACGCCTGGTGCGCGACGTAGCGCGACCAGCCGTAACGCTCGGCCACGCTCAGCGACTTCATCAAATGCCAGCCGGAAAAATTGGAGCATCCGACGTAGCGAACCTTGCCGGCGCGGACGAGGTCATCCAGCGCGCGCACCGTTTCCTCCACCGGCGTCTGCGCATCGAAGCCGTGCATCTGCCACAGGTCGATGTAGTCGGTGCCAAGGCGTTTCAGGCTGGCGTTGCACGCGTCGATCAGGTGGCTGCGCGACGAGCCCACCGCGTTGGGGCCCTCGCCCATCCGGAACGACGCCTTCGTCGAGATCAGCAGCTGATGGCGCCGGCCGGCGATGGCCTTGCCGAGGATATCTTCGGCAAGGCCATTGGAGTACGCGTCGGCGCTGTCGAACATCGTGATGCCGGCGGCGAGCGCGACATCCACGAGTTCCG
>JANNNM010000071.1:0-12078 GCA_031398535.1 Betaproteobacteria bacterium
CCGCGCCCGTCGGCTTCGGCCTCTTCCGCGCGATGGGTTCCGGTGGCTACGAGTTGTGGCTGGCCGGACTCGATCTGGGCACCCGCGGCGGCGGCCACGGCCGGGCGTTGCTGGCAGCCCTGTTCGCCACCACGCCAGGTCAAAGCACGTGGATCGTGCGCGCGCAGCGCACGTCGCGCTATGCCAAGGCCCTCGAACACCTGCTGGCCGACTTCGGTTTCAGCAGCGTGGGCGATACCGCGCGCCTGCGCTGGTTCCTGCACGCCGACGCACCGGTGGAACTGGCGTCGCAGGTGCGTGATGTCGTCGACGCACGGCGCGCGCTAAACTAGGCACTTCCTCGTCACCGGCCTGGCACGGCGGAACACGCCGGCCTCGCATCCCCATGGTTCGTTCCCGCGACAACGCCGTCAATGTGCTGGGCTCGCCGCTCGCGCCTTGCAGCGACGCGTTGCAGACGGGTTTCTTTCGCAACGGCTGCTGCGACACCGGCCCGGACGACACCGGCATGCACACCGTGTGCGCGGTCATGACCGAGCCCTTCCTCGTGTACTCGCGCCTTTCCGGCAACGACCTGTCCACGCCGCGCCCGGAGTGGGGCTTTCCCGGGCTCGTGGCGGGCGACCGCTGGTGCGTGTGCGTCGGCCGCTGGCGCGAGGCACTGGCGGCAGGCGTGGCGCCACCGGTCGTGCTGGAAGCCACGCACGAGGAAGCGGTGGCGGTGGTCACGCTGGAAGATCTCGAGCGGCATGCCGCCTCGTGACGTGATCCGCATGTCACGACCTGTCATCCTGCGTGGGAGCCGCTGACCGTGTCCAGTTCAATCATCGATGTGCGCGTCGTCGAGGCCGGCCGTGGTGCCCGCTGGTGGGTCGAAGGCTGGCACATGTTCACGTCGAACATCTGGACGTGGATCGGCATCATGCTGACGTTCCTCATCATCTCGGTGCTGATCGCGTGGGTGCCCTACGTCGGCGACGTCGGTCATTCGCTGCTGGCCCCGGTGTTGATCGGCGGGCTGATGGCCGGGTGTCACGCCATCGACCGGGGGCAGCCGCTCAAGGTGGCGCATCTCTTCGAGGGGTTCCAGGGCGTGCATTTCGTGCCGCTGCTGATCATCGGTGCAATCGACATCGCGCTGACGCTGCTCATCAACGTGATCATCGGCGCCGGCGTCGTCGGCTTGTCGATGACGGAAGTGCTGAGCGCCGGCAGCACCGATCCCTTTGCGGCCTTCTCGAACTCCGCCACACGAATGGGGCTGACGGGGTTGCTCGCGATGCTGGCGGCACTGGTGATCGCCGCGATCATGTGGTCGCTCAACTGGCTGGCACCCGCACTGGTGGTGTTGCGCGGCGCCACGGCAGTCGAGGCGATGAAGGCCAGCTTCATCTCGTGCTGGCGCAACTGGGCGCCGTTCCTCGTCTACGGGCTTGTCGCCGTCGCCGTGGTGGGACTTGTGTTCGCGGCCTTCGCGGCGCTGGCGGCGGGATTCGGGATCTCCGCGTTCACGACGGGCAGCGGGATTGCCGCGCTGATCGGCCTCGCGATCGTGTTCGGCATCGTCGTCGCGCTGACGATGCTGGTCGTCGGCCCGACCATCTTCGGCACCACGTATGCAAGCTACAAGGACACGGTTTCCGAAGCGCCGGGCGACGGCACCCGACCGGCATTGCGCTGAGCAGCGGCCGCCGCCATCGCCGGCGCAACCGGCGTCGCGCTCAGTGCGCCTGATCCCAGTTCAAACCCACGCCCACATCCACCACCAGCGGCACGCGCAGTTGCGCCACCGACGTCATCAGCCCCGGCAGGTCGCGCTGCACGCGATCGAGCTCGGCGTCGGGGACTTCCAGCACCAGTTCGTCGTGCACCTGCAGCAGCATCCGCGCGCCGAGGTTCTCGCGATCAAGCCAGCCCTGCACGCTGATCATCGCCAGCTTGATCAGGTCTGCGGCCGTGCCCTGCATCGGCGCGTTGATGGCCGCGCGTTCCGCGCCGGCGCGACGCGGCCCGCCACCGGCCTTGATGTCCGGCAGCCACAGCCGCCGGCCGAATACGGTTTCGACGTAGCCCTGCTCGCGCGCCACTTCGCGCGTGCGCTGCATGTACTGCGCCACGCCGGGGTAGCGCGCGAAATACTTGTCGATGAACTGCTGCGCGGCGCCGCGCTCGATGCCCAGCTGCTGCGCCAGCCCGAACGCGCCCATGCCGTAGATGAGGCCGAAGTTCACGGCCTTGATGTAGCGGCGCTGGTCGACGGTCACGTCCTCCGGCGGCACGCCGAAGATCTCGCCTGCGGTGGCACGGTGGATGTCGCGGCCCTCGTGGAAGGCGCGCAGCAGCGCCCGGTCTTCGGACAGGTGCGCCATGATCCGCAATTCGATCTGCGAATAATCGGCGGAGACCAGCACATGACCCGGTGGCGCGATGAACGCCTCGCGGATGCGCCGGCCTTCCGCCGTGCGTACCGGAATGTTCTGCAAGTTGGGATCGGTTGAGGCCAGGCGGCCGGTCACCGCCGTGGCTTGCGAGAACGTCGTATGCACGCGTCCCGTCCGCGCATTCACCATCAGCGGCAGCTTGTCGGTGTACGTCGACTTCAACTTCGACACCGACCGATGTTCGAGCAGCACCTTGGGTAACGGATAGTCGGCCGCCAGTTCCTGCAGCACTTCCTCGTCGGTGGAGGGCTGGCCGGTGGCGGTCTTCTTCACCACCGGCAGGTTCATCCGCGTGAACAGGATCTCGCCCAGTTGCTTGGGCGACCCGAGGTTGAAGGGCTGCCCCGCCAGCTGGTGCGCCTGCTGTTCCAGCGCCACCACGCGCTCGCCCAGCTCGCGGCTCTGCTTCGCGAGCAATGCGGAATCGATGAGGATGCCGTTGCGCTCCATCCGGAACAGCACCTGCCGCACCGGCATCTCGATCTCGCTGTAGATGAAGTCGAGCTTGGCGTCGGCCGCCACGGCCGGATGCAGCACATGATGCAACCGCAACGTGATGTCGGCATCCTCCGCCGCGTACTCCGTCGCCCGGTCGAGCGCCACCTGCTCGAAGGGGATGCGGTTGGCACCCTTGCCTGTCACGTCATCGTAGGAAATCGTCTTGATGCTCAAGTGCCGCCACGCGAGGCTGTCCATGTCGTGCGGCTTGCCTGATTCCAGCACGTAGGATTCGAGCAGCGTGTCCTGCGCCACGCCGCGGAGCACCAGGTTGTCGTTGGCCAGCGTGTGTTGGTCGTACTTCAGGTTCTGCCCCAGCTTTTTCTTCGCGGGATCGGCGAGCCACGGCGCCAGCCGCTGCAGCGTGGCGGCGCGATCGAGTTGCGCGGGCACGCCCGCATACCGGTGATCGAGCGGGATGTAGCACGCGGTGCCGGGTTCCACCGACAGCGACACGCCGACGATGCGCGCCTGCATCGGGTCGAGGCTGGTGGTCTCGGTGTCGAAGGCGACCAACTCCGCGCCATCGATCACGGCGAGCCAGCGCGCCAGCGCAGCCTCGTCCAGTACCGTTTCGTAGGCGACCGTGGCGGGCGCCGCAGGCACGGCGCGCGCCGTGCCATCGTCAACCGTGTCCCAGCGGCGGCCGGTGTCGTCGCGCGCGGCTTTCTTCGCGATCGCATCCGCGGCGTCGGGTGCGGTCCCCGACCCCGCCGCATCGCGCAACCATGTCTTGAACTCGAAGCGCTCGAACAGCGCGCGCAGCATGGCGGCATCCGGCACCCCGATCTTGAGGTCCGTGACGCCGACCGGCAACGTGCAGTCGGTCTTGACCGTCAGCAGGCGGCGGCCCTGCGGCAGCCAGTCGAGCGCCGCGCGCAGGTTGTTGCCGACGACACCCGGAATGTCGGCCGCGTGCGCGACGATGTTGTCGAGCGTGCCGTATTGCGCGAGCCATTTGGCTGCGGTCTTCGGCCCCACCTTGGCCACACCCGGCACGTTGTCGACGGTGTCGCCCGTCAGCGTGAGCAGATCGAGGATCTGGTCCGGCCGCACGTCGAATCGCGCCTTGACGCCGGCCTCGTCGAAGGTCTCGTTGCTCATCGTGTTGACCATCGTGACCTGCGGTGTCACGAGTTGCGTCAGGTCCTTGTCACCCGAGGAGATCATCGTGTCGATCCCGGCTTGCGCCGCCTGGCGCGCCAGCGTGCCGATCACGTCGTCGGCCTCCACGCCTTCGACCATCAGCAACGGCCAACCCTGCGCGCGCACGAGGTCGTGCAACGGGGCGATCTGCAACGCGAGGTCCTCCGGCATCGAGGCGCGGTTGGCCTTGTACTCCGGGTACCAGTCGTCGCGGAACGTCTTGCCGGGTGCATCGAACACGACGGCGAAGTAGTCCGGCTTGCCGTCTTCCACCATTCGGCGCAACATCGACAGCACCCCGCGCAGCGCGCCGGTCGGCTCACCTTTCGAGGTGCGCAGGTCGGGCAGGGCGTGATAAGCGCGGTACAGGTACGAAGACCCGTCCACAAGCACGAGTACAGGCATGCGTCAGACCCACAAGATTCCGGAACTCATCGATCCGCAGGCACTCAACACGACCAATGGCCAGGAAGCGTGGCGGGTCATGGGGATTATGGCAGAGTTCGCCATCGCCACGGAGCGCCTTCGCGGCATCCGCCCCGCCGTCAGCATCTTCGGCAGCGCGCGCATCAAGGAAGGCCACCCGTATTACGAAACGACGAAGGACATCGCGCGCCGATTGTCCGACGCCGGCTTCTCCGTCATCTCGGGGGGCGGGCCTGGCCTGATGGAAGCCGCCAACAAGGGCGCGCACGCGGGCAACTCGCCGGCCATCGGCCTCAACATCTCACTGCCCTTCGAAAAGGGCAGCGGCGAATTCCAGGATGTCTCCGTCGCGTTCAAGTATTTTTTCGCGCGCAAAATGATGTTCGTCCGCTTCGCCTCCGCCTACGTCATCCTGCCCGGCGGCTTCGGCACGCTGGACGAACTGTCGGAAGTACTCACGCTCGTGCAGACCGGCAAGTCGCGGCGCATCCCCATCATTCTCGTGGGCGGCAGCTACTGGCGGGGCCTCCTTGACTGGATGGGCGACCGGATGGTCGGCGAAGGCATGATCAACGCCAAGGACATGGAGCTGATGCAGGTCATCGAAGACCCCGAAGCCATCGTCGAGGCCATCTTCGCGTTCTACGAAAGCCGCGGCTTCGTGCCGTCGCGCGAAGAACGCGAGAAGATGCTCAACCTGTAGGACGATGCGGCAGCGGTACGCATTGCGCGGATGTCGCCGTCGCGCCACACTGGGCGCTGCTGGCGAGGGACTGCGTATGCTAGAATCGGGGAATCTTGATGTCCATCGCGCCCTGGCCCCTGCTTCGCTCCACGCTCACGCTTCTTTGCGTGGCGGGATTCGCGATGAATACCGGCGCACAGCCCGCGCCGGTGCCGCCGCCCCCGCCGCTGTCCGCCACGCCGCCCCCGTTGCCGGCCGCGCCGTCGGCGCCACGGGCGGACGTCGCCGGCGACCCGGAGCTGGAGCCGCAGGTCACGATCATCCGCAACGAAAACGAAACGCTCGAGGAAGCCCGCGTCAACGGCGAATTGCGTTACGTGAAGGTGACGCCCCGCAATGGGGGCCGGCCGTACTTCCTGATCCCCAGCGGCAACGGCACCACGTTCATCCGCCGCGATTCCCTCGACTTCGGCCTTCGTCCGCCGATGTGGCTTCTTTTTTCCTGGTGACCTGACTCATTCCTGCGCTGCAACGCGAGCCGGCGCCGTGCCGTCGCGACACCACGCTCTCCAAACCGCGGTCTGACTTTCGCTCCATGTCCGTCTATACGCAGGTAACCGCACCCGATCTCGATGCCTGGCTCACGCGCTATGCCGTCGGGGTCCTGACCGAGCTGCAGCCGATTGCCGCGGGCATCGAGAACACCAACTATTTCGTCACGACCGACCGCGGGCGCTATGTGCTCACGCTCTACGAGCGCCTGCCCGCGGCCGAGCTGTCGTTCTACTTGAACCTGACGGCGCACCTGGCGCGCGCCGGGGTCGAGGTCCCGGCACCCGAAGCCGACCGCAGCGGCGCGCTTTTCTCACTGCTGAACGGCAAGCCTGCAAGCCTCGTCACCCGCGTCGAGGGCGCGCCCGTGGAGGTCCCCACGGTCGCGCACTGCGCGCGAGTGGGCGACGCGCTGGCGCGGCTGCACCTCGCATCGCAGACCTATCGCGGCCGGCTCACCAATCGCCGTGGTCCCGCATGGTGGCGGCAGGCGGCGCGCGCGGTGAAGCCCCATCTCGACGCCGCGCAGATCGCGCTGCTCGATGGCGAGATCAAGTACCAGACCGGATTTGGTCGCGGCAAGCTGCCGAAGGGCGCGATCCATGGCGATCTCTTCTGCGACAACGTGCTGTTCGCCGGCGAGCACGTGGCCGGCATCATCGACTTCGGCTTCGCCGCCACGGATTTTTTCGCCTACGATCTCGCCATCACCGTCAACGACTGGTGCGTCGACGGTGCTACCGGCAGCCTGCACGAGGATTGCACGCAGGCGATGACGGCCGCCTACGCGCAGCGGCGGCCACTGGGCGCCGACGAGCGCGACGCGTGGCCTTCGTTGCTGCGCGCCGCAGCGCTGCGCTTCTGGCTGTCGCGCCTCTACGACCTCTACCTGCCGCGCCCGGGTGAACTCATCCATGCCCACGACCCGGCGCACTTCGAGCGCGTGTTGCGCATGCGCGTCGACACCATGCCGGCATTTCCGGTAACCGCCCACTAAAAGCCATGACCGACGAAACCGCACGCACGTATCCCTACACCCGCCATCCGGCGCGGCAGGGCATGGTCTGGCTGAAGCAGGCACTGCAGATGTTCAACCAGAACCGGCTGGCCTGGGTCGTGCTGCTGCTTGCGTACTACCTGCTGCTGCTCGTCACGCGCGCGCTGCCCTTCATCGGACCGTGGGCGATGACGATCATCAAGCCGGTGCTGGCAGTAGGCCTGCTTGCCGCCGCGTGGAACCAGGAGCGCGGCAAGCCGCCGGCGCTGCCGATGATCCTGCAGGGGTTCCGCGCCAACCTGTGGGCGCTGCTGCCCATCGGCGTCTTCTTCGTGGTCGGCATGACCGCCGCGGTCTTCGGCTCGGCGCTGGTCGACGGCGGCAAGCTGATCGAGTTCATCTCCAACAGCGCGACGGCGACGGAAGCGGAGATCGAGAAGACCCTTGACGACCGGCAACTGCAGTTCGGGATGCTGTTCTCCGCGTTGCTGTCACTGCCGGTGCTGGTGGCCACGTGGTGGGCGCCGGCGTTGATCGTGTTCCAGGATGCCGGGCCGGGCACGGCACTGCTGACCAGCATGCGCGCCGCGTTCGCCAACTGGCGGCCGCTGGCCATGTACGGCGTGGGCGTGTTCTTCTATGGCGTGGTGCTGCCGGGACTGGTGGTCAGCGTGCTGGCGATGATCCTGCCGCAGTCGATCGCGCAGGTGATCGTACTGGCGCTGCTGATGCCCTACCTCATGTTCTTCGCCGCGTGCCTGCACATCTCCGACTACATCAGCTACCGGGACGTGTTCCACGCCGACGAGACGCCGAGCGCGACGCCTGCTGCCACGACGGACGTCTAGACGACCAGCTCGCGATACGCGTGCCAGGTGCGAGCCCGTAATGCGGGCCCCTCAATGCACGACCAACCACCTCGCGGTCTCGCGATCGGCAGCGTACGCTTCGCGCGCGGGAGCTCCGCGGTATCCCTGACCACAGGTTCAATGCCCGAAGGAAGCGACATGCGCCTCGATCGTCCGTGCCATGGTCCGACGGCGGAATGGCGCTTGCTGGATGCGTTGTTGCTGGCGATCACCCTGGCTGCGGTGACGCCGGCATGGGCCGCCACACCGGAGGAAGCGCTGGACCAGGCCGTCCGCTTGCGCTTTCCCGCACTGCTGGTCGAGCATCCCGATGCGCCGTCGCTATCGCTCGAGTGGCTCGATGCCAACTGGCAGGATGAATTCGTGCCGATGGCGCTGGAGATCGTGCGCTTCATCCCGCAGCGCGCGGCCGGGCAGGCGCTGCTGGCGATGGTCGCCCGCAAGACCGGCGTGCAGGGCCCCGGCAACGACTGGTCGGCATGGATGCGCTGGCAATGGACGCGCCCGGCCCCGCCGCCATCCTTTGCAGCGTTCAAGGCATCGCTGTACTCCAACCTCGATCCACGTTTCGAAGAATATTTCTCGCCGCAGTTCACGACACTGATCCGGCTGGATGAAATCGTCTGGGGCGGCGTCCTGCAGGATGGCATTCCACCATTGCGCCAGCCGAAGATGCTGCCGGCGCGCAACGCGGGCTACCTTGCCGAGACCGATGTGGTCTTCGGCATCGAGATCAATGGCGACGCGCGCGCCTATCCGAAGCGCATCCTGGCTTGGCATGAGATGTTCGTCGATCGCGTCGGCAACATCGATGTCGCCGGCGTCTACTGCACCCTTTGCGGCGCCGCTATCGTCTACGAAACGGTGGTGGACGGTCGCGCGCATGCGCTCGGCACCAGCGGCTTTCTCTATCGCTCGAACAAGCTCATGTACGACGCCGCGACGCAGTCGTTGTGGAACACGCTGGAAGGCCGGCCGGTGGTAGGGCCGCTGGCCGGCAAGGACATCTCGCTGCCCACTCGCGAGGTCGTCACCACCACCTGGGGCGACTGGCGGCGCCGACATCCGCGCACCACGGTGCTGTCGCTGGATACCGGCCACCGCCGCGACTACGACGAGGGCGAGGCGTATCGCCTCTATTTCGCCACGGACGCGCTGATGTTTCCGGTTCCGGGTGACGACACACGCCTTCACAACAAGCAGGAGGTGCTGATACCCCGCTTCGGCAAGCCCGGCGAGCGTCCGCTGGCCATCAGCTCCGGGTTCCTGCGCAAGTCCACCGCCTGGCACGGGCGCTATGGCGGTCGCGACTTCGTGGTCCTGACCGACCACAGCGGTGCCCACCGCATCTATGCGTTGAAAAGTGGCCAGCGCGTGCGCGGCTGGGACGGCGACGCGGCAGTCACGGATGGCAGCGGGGTTGCCTGGACGTTGACCGAATCGGCACTGGTCAGCGTCGACCAGCGCTTGCCGCGACTGTCGTCGCACAACACCTTCTGGTTCGGCTGGCGCGCTGCGCATCCCGACACCGCGTTGGTGACCGCTGACGGAATTGCGCGTTGAAACAGGCCCGGCGCCGCGATCCCGATCGAGGTCATGCCGCGCGATGTGCCGATGGCGAGTCCCCGGTCGCGGGCAAGGCTCAGACCGTCGCCCTTGCACGGGCCTCTCTACCGGATCGACGACATGAATCGCCGTGAAGCACTGCTCGCGGGCGCCGCCTGCCTGCTGACGCGCGCGCCCGCATTGGCGGCGACCGGGCCGGAATCGTCGGCGCCCACCATACTCGCCGCGCCCGAGCCGATGGCGCAGGTCCGGACGTATGGATCGGGGGAACTGCTCGCCGTCTCGACCACCGGCACCCTGTGGCAACGCGGTCCGGGCAACGCCGGCTGGACGCGGCTGGCCGACGAGATCGACTCCGCATCGCCCATTGCAACGGGCCACGGGCGGATTGCTGCGCGGCACGTGCGGGGTGGGCTTTGGGTATGGGCGGATAGGCGGGCCACGACGTCGGCGGAAGCGCGGCTGGCGCCGCATGCGGGCCTGTGCATGCTGCCCTTGGGCATCATCGGCCTGGCGCGCGAGGCGGGACAAACCCTGGTGAAGCGCTTCGAGCCGGATCGCGAACAGCAGTGGATCGAGACCGCGCGCGGGCCGGAACCGGTGCTGCCGGACGCCCGGCCACTGCAGGTCAACCTCGGATCGGGCAACAGCGACGAAGACGGTCATATCGTGGTCCTGGCCGGCCCCGACAGCGCCCGCTATACGCACGGCGCCCTGGGCGACACCATCGAGTGCACCCGCGTGGTCTACCTTGAGCGCCATGATCTGCGCATCCTGCGCAGCCTCACCTTACCGCCGCCCTACGTCCTGGAGGACATCGCGCCGCGACCTATTGCCTGGCGTGGCGGGCGCGGACTGCTGACGATGCGTTCGGGCCCGCAGGGTTCGCAGCTTGCCGTGATCGCGGCCAGCCGCAGTGGAAGCGGGATGCTCGAGATCGCCGCGCTGGGAATGCCCATCGGAATCCCCAATCGCTGGATGGCGGCCACCACCGACGGCACCCGCTTGATGGCGATACACACGCCGCACATCGGCGGTGTGCTGCACGAATACATGGCCGATGGCGACACGCTGCGTACGCGCTTCGTCGGGCAGGGTCTCACCAATCACCGGAACGGGACGCGGGAACTGGACCTCTCCGTATGGGTCGACGACAAGCTGCTGGTGCCGACGCAGGACCGACGCAGCCTCGCGTGCTTCGATGCCAGGCGGCAATGGCGCCCCTGCGCCGTCGTGCCGCTGCCAGGCCCGGTGACGGCGACGACCGGATGGAAACTGCACTACCGTCCGGGCGCAGTCGTCCTGCTGGACGACGGGCAACTGCTGTTCGTGCCGTCGGGGGGCTGATGTCAGCGCTACTGGACGACCAGCTCGCGATACGCGTGCCAGGTGGCGTGCCCGATCACCGGCACGGCCACGATCAGCCCGACGAACCACAGCGCAAATCCCAGGCTGACCAGCACCACGATGATCAGTCCCCACACGATCATCGCCGGCACGTTGGCCGAGGCCGCCTTGAGGCTCGTGAGCACGGCGACGATGCCATCGGTATTGCGGTCCAGCATCATCGGCACCGACACCACGCTGATGGCGAACACGAGGATGGCAAAGAAACCCCCGACACCGAGGTAGACCAGCAGGAACTCGAGGTTGTCGACCGCGAAGATGCGCCCCGTCAGGTCCTTCAAGTCGGGGATATCCTGTGTGAAGAACAGCGCGAAGACCACCAGCGACGCGCGCGCCCAGACCAGCAGGATCACGCCGAGCACCAGCGCAAAGAGGCCGATCGCACTCTTGTTGGCGGCCCACGCGTCGAGTGTGGGCGCCAGCCACGGCGGTTCGCCGCGCTCCGTGCGCCGCGACAGTGCATACAGCCCGATCGCGAAGAACGGACCGACGAGGAAAAAGCCCGTGACCAGCGCCGACACATATGGGTACGCATGCTGGAACACGATGTAGATCAGGAAGCCCATCGTCGCGAAGCAGACGCCGTAGAACGCGCTGGGCAACGGGTGCGCGCGGAAGTCACGCCAGCCCGCGGCCAGCCAGCGCAGTGGCGCTGCGGCGCCAACGATCCGCACTTCGGGTATTGTCGATGCTGGAACTTCGGCTTCGGTCATGGAACTTTCCCCCTCGCCGTCTGGCTGCGGCGTCATCGCCGGAGATTGTACCGGCGTGGGAGAAGGTGCGCGCCGATGGCCCTCGTCTCGATGACCGTGGCATCCGGGCAAGGTGTGCGTCGACATGGCAAACTGGCGGGGCAAGTCCCTCAAGAAAGACCCTGACCTCCGCACGGCGGGCGGCTACGCGCTGCTTGGACTGTGCGCAGCGGTCGCCGCAGTGCAGGTTATCGCGTTGCTCGCGCCGCACCCGTTCCGGGGCATCGGCTTGCTGGGCTTCGCCCTGCTCCCCGTCGTCTTCGCGTACCACGCCACGCTGCTCGCGGCGATCGTCGCCGGGATTCCAGTGGCGATCGCATGTTTCTGGGTCGGGGGCTTTGCTCGCGTCACGGCCGGCGTGGCGTTGCTGGCGCTGACCGCCGCCAATGTCGTTCCCCTCCTCGAAGAACGCGAGAAAGAACGCCTTGCGGAAGCCCGGAGTGCGGCGCAGACGACCGCGTTCGAGGCGGACGTGGCAAAGTGCTCCGCGGTGATGGCGGAGCGCGCCCGCGAAGCCGTGGCGTATTTCTCGGAACCACGCCGGATCGTCGCCATCGGGGGCACGTTCGCGGTGGAGTTCGAGAACGGCATGCGCATACAACTGCCGCGCATCGAGCCGCCCCAGCCTTTCCAAGAATTCTTCCATGACCACCTGGCGGGGTCGCAGGTCCGCGTGACGCTTCACCCGACGCTGGTCGAGAAGCTGGCCGCAGGGTGTCGATCGACCCGCTCCGCGATC
>JANNNM010000095.1:0-5541 GCA_031398535.1 Betaproteobacteria bacterium
CAGGGGGGAGGAGGCGGAGGAATGACGAGGACGAGGACGAGGACCGGCGGCGAAGGTGCTCGCAAACGCGCTTGGCGTGCCGCACCATGTGGCGCTGACTGAATTGCTGGCGGACACGCGACCCGACGCCGTGATCATCAGTACGCCCAATCACCTGCATGTCGACAATGCGCTGGCCTGTCTTGCCGCCGGCGTCCCGGCGCTGATCGAGAAGCCCGTCGCGCATACGATGGACGCCGGCGAACGGTTGGCACGGGCCGCCTTGAACTCGAAGGTGCCGCTGCTGGTCGGCCACCACCGGACGCACAGCCCGCTGTTGCACCGGGCGCGCGAGATCGTGCAGTCCGGCGTGCTGGGTCCGCTGGTGGCGGTGATGGGCAGCGCGCTCTTCTACAAGCCCGCTTCCTACTTCGACGATGCGCCGTGGCGGCGCGAGCCCGGCGGCGGTCCGGTGCTGATCAACATGATCCACGAGATCGGCAACCTGCGTGCGCTGTGCGGCGAGATCGTGTCGGTGCAGGCGGCCGCATCGTCCGCCACGCGGCATCACGTGGTGGAAGACACGATGGCGATGCTGCTGCGCTTCGCAGGTGGCGCGCTCGGTACCTTCATCGTGTCGGACGCGGCAGCGTCGGCGCGCAGCTGGGAGCAGACGTCACAGGAGAACAAGGCCTACGCCACCTATCCGGACGAGGATTGCTACGTGCTGGCCGGCACGCGCGGCTCGCTTGCGTTTCCCACGATGCGCATCAAGCGCTACGAGCGCGACGACGACCGCTCATGGTGGAAACCCATGCGCGCCGAGACGGCCGCGGTCACGCGCGACGATCCGCTGGTGCGGCAGCTCGCGCATTTCTGCGCCGTGGTCCGTGGCGAGGCCGCGCCGCTCGTCACCGTGCAGGACGGCTTGCAGAACCTGCGCGTGGTCGATGCCATTGTGGAAGCCGCGCGCACGGGCAGTGTCGTCGACCTCACAACAGCAGAGGTCGCGACGGCATGAAAAGCATGAAGACCCAGGTCGGCATCGTCGGCGCCGGACCGGCCGGATTGCTGCTGGCGCACCTTCTGCACCTGGCCGGCATCAGCTCGATCGTGCTGGAAAGCCGGTCGCGCGCCTATGTCGAGCAGCGCGTGCGTGCCGGCGTGCTCGAACAGGGCACGGTCGACCTGCTGACCCAGAGCGGTCTTGGCGACCGGCTGCACCGCGAAGGGCTCCGCCACCACGGCATCGAGCTTCGCTTCGGCGGCCAGGGCCACCGGATCGACATGACCGCACTGACCGGCGGCCGCGCGATCGTCGTCTACGGCCAGCAGGAAGTGGTGAAAGACCTGATTGCAGCGCGCGTGGCCGCCGATGGTGCGTTGCTGTTCGGCGTCTCCGACCTTGCGGTGCACGACATCGACTCGAAGACGCCTTCCATCCGCTGCCGGCACGATGGCGAAGACATCACCGTCCACTGCGACATCATCGCCGGTTGCGACGGCTTCCACGGCGTGTGCCGCGATGCAATTCCCGCGGATGTCCTGAAGGTCTTCGAGCGGACCTACCCCTTTGCGTGGCTGGGCATCCTGGCCAAGGCGCGGCCGACGCACGAGGAACTGATCTACGCGTATCACGACCGCGGCTTCGCGCTCTACAGCATGCGCTCGCCCGAGATCACGCGCCTCTATCTGCAGGTGCCGCCCGACGAAGACATCGCCCACTGGCCCGACGAGCGCATCTGGGCCGAATTGCGCACGCGGCTTGAAACCGACGACGGCTGGAAGCTCGAGGATGGCCCGGTGCTCGAGAAGGGCATCACCGGCATGCGCAGTTTCGTCACCGAGCCGATGCAGTTCGGCCGGCTGTACCTTGCCGGCGATGCTGCGCACATCGTGCCGCCGACCGGCGCCAAGGGCATGAACCTCGCGATCGCCGACGTGCGCGTGCTGGCACGCGCCCTCACCCGCTACTTCGGCGACGGCCGCGACGACCTGCTGGCCGCCTACTCGCAGACCTGCCTGAAGCGCATCTGGCGCGCCGAGCATTTCTCGTGGTGGATGACCTCGATGCTGCACACCTTCCCCGGCGACGACGCCTTCGGCGGCCGCCTGCAACGATCCCAGCTCGACTATGTGGTCCGTTCCACGGCTGCGTCGACGAGCCTTGCTGAAAACTATGTCGGCCTGCCCTTCGCCGATTCCTGATCAGGACATCGCACCATGATCGACAAGATCGTTCCTTCCCTCGCCGCCGCCGTGGCGGACATCCGCGACGGCGCCACCGTGATGATCGGCGGCTTCGGCACCGCGGGCATGCCCTCGGAGCTGATCGACGCGCTGATCGCGCAGGGCGCGCGCGACCTCACCATCGTCAACAACAATGCCGGCAATGGCGAGACCGGCCTCGCCGCCTTGCTGAAGGCGCGGCGCGTGCGCAAGATCATCTGCTCGTTTCCCCGGCAGACCGATTCGCAGGTGTTCGATGGACTCTATCGCGCCGGTGAGCTCGAACTCGAACTGGTGCCGCAGGGCAACCTCGCCGAGCGCATCCGGGCCGCCGGTGCGGGTATCGGCGCGTTCTTCTCGCCGACCGGCTTCGGCACGCTGCTGGCCGAAGGCAAGGAGACGCGCGTGATCAACGGCCGCAACTATGTGCTGGAGCATCCGATCCACGCGGACTTTGCACTGATCAAGGCAGAGCTTGGGGACCGCTGGGGTAACCTTGTGTATCGGAAGACCGCGCGCAATTTCGGACCGATCATGGCGTCCGCCGCCAAGTACACGATTGCGCAAGTCCGCGAAGTGGTGCCGCTGGGCGGCCTTGATCCGGAGGCCATCGTCACGCCGGGCATCTTCGTCGCGCGCGTGGTGCCCATCGGCGGCGCCGCCGTATTGTCCGCGCCGCAAGCAGCCGCGTAACCAGGAGATGACGATGCAACGCTTCACCCGTGACCAGATGGCAGCGCGCGTCGCCCGCGACATCCCCGAAGGCGCCTACGTCAACCTCGGCATCGGCGCCCCGACGATGGTGGCCAACCACCTGCCCCGCGACCGCGAGATCTTCCTGCACAGCGAGAACGGCCTGCTGGGCATGGGCCCCGCCCCTGCGCAGGGCGAGGAAGATCCCGACCTCATCAATGCCGGCAAGCAGCCGGTGACGCTGCTGACCGGCGGCGCCTATTTCCACCACGCCGATTCGTTCGCAATGATGCGCGGCGGCCACCTCGATTTCTGCGTGCTGGGTGCGTTTCAGGTATCCGCCGGCGGCGATCTCGCCAATTGGCACACCGGCGGCAAGGATGCGATTCCCGCCGTCGGCGGCGCGATGGACCTCGCGATCGGCGCCAAGAACGTGTTCGTGATGATGGATCACCAGACCAAGTCCGGCGAAAGCAAGATCGTCGCGGCGTGCAGCTACCCCGTCACCGGCCTCGCGTGCGTCAACCGCATCTACACCGACCTGGCCGTGATCGACGTCACGCGCAAGGGTCTCGTCGTGATCGATATCGCACCGGGTCTCGACTTCGCCGAGCTGGCGCGCCTGACCGGCGTGCCGCTCACCAACGGCCTGGCCGCCCCGACTTCCGCCTGACCTTCAAGGATTCTTCACCATGCCCGAAGCCTTCATCTGCGACGCCATCCGTACCCCCATCGGACGCTACGGCGGCGCTTTGGCCCATGTGCGCCCCGACGACCTCGGCGCGCTGCCGATCAAGGCGCTGATGGAACGCAATGCCGGCGTCGACTGGACCGCCGTGGACGATGTGATCTACGGATGCGCCAATCAGGCGGGGGAGGACAACCGCAACGTCGGGCGCATGGCGCTGCTGCTGGCGGGCTTGCCCGACGTCGTGCCGGGCAGCACGATCAATCGCTTGTGCGGATCGAGCCTCGATGCCATCACGATCGCCGCGCGCGCCATCAAGTGCGGCGAAGCCTCGCTGATGATCGCCGGCGGCGTGGAGAGCATGTCGCGCGCGCCGTTCGTGCTGGCCAAGGCGGACAGCGCGTTCTCGCGCGCCGCGAAGATCGAGGACACGACGATCGGCTGGCGCTTCGTCAATCCGCTGATGAAGGCGAAGTACGGCATCGACTCGATGCCCGAGACGGCCGAGAACGTGGCCCAGCAGTTCAACGTCAATCGCGCCGACCAGGATGCGTTCGCGCAGCGCAGCCAGGAGCGCGCCGCGGCCGCCATCGCCGCGGGGCGCCTGGCCGAGGAGATCGTCCCCGTCACGCTGCCATCCAAGAAGGGCGATCCGGTCGTCTTCGCGCAGGACGAGCATCCGCGCGTCACATCGCTCGAGGCGCTGGCCAAGCTGAAAGGCGTCGTCAAGCCGGACGGCACCGCCACCGCGGGCAATGCGTCCGGCGTCAACGACGGCGCCTGCGCCGTGCTGATTGCGTCGGAAGACGCAATCCGCCGCTTCGGCTTGACGCCACGCGCACGCATCGTGGCCGGTGCCGCCGCCGGCGTCGCGCCGCGGATCATGGGTTTCGGCCCCGCCCCGGCTTCGCGCCGCGCACTGGCGCTGGCCGGCCTTGCCATCGGGCAGATGGATGTCATCGAGCTGAACGAGGCCTTTGCCGCGCAGGCACTGGCCGTCACGCGCGACCTGGGCCTTGCCGACGATGCGGTCAACGTCAATCCCAACGGCGGCGCGATCGCCCTCGGCCATCCGTTGGGCGCCAGTGGCGCGCGCCTCGTCACCACGGCGATGTATCAACTGCAGCGCACCGGGGGCCGCCACGCGCTGGCCACGATGTGCATCGGTGTCGGCCAGGGCATCGCGCTGATCATCGAACGCGTCTGAGCGCATCGTCCCGCACCAACGTTCACCACCATCGCGAGATTCCACCATGTCCACGAAACCTGCCTCCGCCCCCGTCGCCGGTTACCGCCGCAACGACCGCGGCACG
Organism: Betaproteobacteria bacterium; assembly: GCA_031398535.1. Lineage (GTDB taxonomy): Bacteria > Pseudomonadota > Gammaproteobacteria > Burkholderiales > Casimicrobiaceae > VBCG01. The sequence goes on from JANNNM010000095.1 coordinate 4,903, forward strand.
CAACCCGACCTGCTGTATCCGCCCTATGCGTCGACGGTCAAGCGGGCGCCGTCGCATCCGCTGGTGCTGCTGCCGGCGTCGTTGTCGGAGGTCACGGGCCCGGTGTTCGGCTACGACGTGCTGAAGGCCAACGACCACGACCTGACCAAGCAGCATGCGGGCGACCCGATCGGCGAGCGCATCGTCGTCTCCGGCCGCGTGCTCGACGCCAACGGCCGGCCGGTCACCAACACGCTGGTGGAGGTGTGGCAGGCCAACGCCGCCGGCCGCTATCCGCACCAGCGTGACCAGCACAACGCGCCGACCGATCCCAATTTCACCGGCGCGGGCCGCACGCAGACCGACAGCGAAGGCCGCTATCGCTTCGTGACGATCCGCCCGGGTGAATATCCGTGGCGCAACCACTACAACGCGTGGCGCCCCGCGCACATCCATTTCTCGCTGTTCGGCCCGGCTTTCTCGACGCGCCTCGTCACGCAGATGTACTTCCCCGGCGATCCGCTGCTCGACTACGACCCGATGTTCGTCAGCATTCCGGACGAGCGAGCGCGGCAGCGCCTGGTCTCGGTCTTCGACTGGGAAACCACCATCCCCGAGCAGGCGCTGGGCTACAAGTTCGACATCATCCTGCGCGGCCGC
>JANNNM010000105.1:0-2878 GCA_031398535.1 Betaproteobacteria bacterium
GCGCAATCAGCGTCAGCGCATCGGGGTGCGCGCGCGACAACGGCATCATCGTCAGCGGCCGGCGCACGATGAGTCGACGCACGTTGGCAGCGCCATGCACGCGGTCCAGCAGCGCCAGCGTCTCCGCGTAGGCGCCGAGCAGCAGGTGCTGGCCGTTGTCGAGCGGCAGGCCGTCGCGTTCCACGCGACGCGCGCGTCCGCCCAGAATCGGTGCCGCCTCGTGCAGCGTGACCGGCACGCCGGCATCGAGCAGCGCGAGCGCCGCCGCGCAGCCGGCCCAGCCCCCGCCGATCACGGCCACCGGCGGCGTCACGTCGCGCGGGAGGTCTTCCATGCGATGTAGAGTTTGCGCAGCGGCGTGAGCGACGTGCGCCGGTCCAGCACGCGGTAGCCATCGCGCGCGATTTCTTCCAGGACCGTCTGGTAGATGGCCGCCATGATGAGCCCGGTGCGCTGGGCGCGACGGTCGGCGGCCGGCAACTGCGCCAGAGCGCGCGCGTACCAGGCGCGCGCACGGTCCACTTCGAAGGCCATCAGGTCCTTGAACGGTGCGGTGTATTCCGCGCGCAGCAGCGACGACGGCGCGACGCCGAAGCGCGTCAGGTCTTCCTGCGGCAGGTACACGCGTCCGCGCCGTGCGTCCTCGCCGACGTCGCGGCAGATGTTGGTCAGCTGGAAGGCAATGCCGAGATCGCGCGCGTAATCGAGCGTGGCCGGATCGGTATAACCGAAGATCCGCGCCGACAGGAGCCCGACCACGCCCGCCACGCGATGGCAATAGAGCTCGAGGGTGGCGAAGTCGAGGTAGCGGGTCTGCTCGAGATCCATCGCCATCCCGTCGATCACCGTCTGCAGGTGGGCCTCGGGCAATCCGAACTCGCGCACCACCGGCGCCAGCGCCAGTGCCACCGGATGCTTCGGCGTGCCGTTGAAGATCGCGGCCGTCTCGGTGCGCCACCACGCGAGCTTGGCGCGGGCGACGGCCGGGTCGGAGACTTCATCGACGACGTCGTCCACCTCGCGGCAAAACGCATAGAGCGCGGTGATCGCGCGCCGGCGTGGCGGCGGCAGGAACATGAAGCTGTAGTAGAAGCTCGAGCCGCTCTGCGCGGCCTTCTTCTGGCAATACTCGTCGGGGGTCATGCGGAACGGACGCGTGGCGGAAGCAGCGCATGGTACGCGACGACGCACCAGTCGCGCGTGCGCAGCTGCGGCCGCTGCGTGAACACATCGCCATGCACGGCATCGATGCGATCGAGGACGCGCAGGCCGCCGGCGATCACGGCCGAGAGCTCGAGTCCGAGGCGCCATGGCAATGCCCGGGTGAGCGGCCGGCCCGAGACCAGCAGTGCGCGGGCGCGCGCGGTTTCGAAGGCCAGCAGCGCGCGCCAGCGATCGTCCACGCGACCTTCCGCGATCTGGGCGACCGGCACGCCGAAGCGGTCGAGGTCCTCCTGCGGCAGGTAGACCCGGTCCTTGGCCCAGTCGACACGGATGTCCTGCCAGAAATTGGTCAGTTGCAGGCCGGTGCAGATGGCGTCGCTCATCGCCAGGTGGGCGGGGCTGTCGGCGCGGTAGAGCGCCAGCAGCAAGCGGCCCACCGGGTTGGCCGAGCGGCGGCAGTAGTCGGCCAGATCCGCGTAGGTGGCATAGCGCCCGACGCTGACGTCCTGCGTAAAGGCCGACAGCAGGTCGTGGAAAGGCGCCATCGGCAGGCCATGGGCGCGAATCGCCCCGGCCAGAGCCGGAAAGGGGAGCGCGGACGGGGTATCACCCGCCGCGATGCGATCGAGTGAAGCGTCGTAGGCCGCCAGCGCCGCAATGCGCTCTGCCGGTGGCGCATCGCCCTCGTCGGCCAGGTCGTCGGCGCCGCGGGCGAACCGGTAGATGGCCACCACCGCCGGGCGCAGCGCCGCCGGCACGAGGCGCGACGCGACAGGAAAATTCTCGTAATGGCCGACAGACACGCCAATCTCGCAAAAGCAGGGATAAGGACAAGTCAGCACCGGCTCGGCAAGGCCCGGAACACGGGGTTGACTGGCATGAACCGGGGCGATCCGCTATACTAACCCGTTGCGCGAAAGCGGCTTGCGATTACGCTGTACTGCGACGCTGTAGGGCCACCCTGTAATGCGACCCTAGTGTCCCTCCGTGCGCGACCCGGCCCGGTCCCCGTTCACACGGGGCGCCCGCAACTGCGACAACCGGGGCAGCAGCGAAAGTGGCGGAATTGGTAGACGCACCAGCCTTAGGAGCTGGCGGGGCAGCCCGTGGGGGTTCGAGTCCCCCCTTTCGCACCATCCCCTCGGCAATTTTTCGTAGTTACATCTATCTAGCGGCAAGGATTCATACGAGCATGCAAAGCACCTTGGAAACCCTGGGTCAACTCGAGCGCCGACTCTCCGTCGCCGTCCCCGTGCAATCGATCGAAGGCGAAGTCGAAAAGCGCCTGGCGCGCCTCGCCAAGACGGTCAAGCTTCCTGGCTTCCGCCCGGGCAAGGTCCCGCTCAAGATGGTGGCGCAGCAGTACGGGTCGCAGGTGCGCTCCGACGTCATCTCCGACGCCGTGCAATCGAGCTTCAACGACGCGGTGCGCGAACAGAACCTGCGCGTGGCCGGGTATCCGCGCATCGAACCCAAAACCGGCGGCGCCACTGACGGCAGTCTCGAGTTCTCGGCGGTGTTCGAGGTCTACCCCGACGTCACGGTCGGCGATGTGGCCAGCATCACCATCGAACGCCCCGCGGTGGAAGTCACGCCCGCCGACCTCGACCGCACGCTGGACGTGCTGCGCAAGCAGCGCGCCACCTTCGCGCCGGTCACCCGCGCTGCAATGCCCGGCGACCGCGTCACCGTCGACTTCACCGGCAAGATCGAC
>JANNNM010000496.1:0-4101 GCA_031398535.1 Betaproteobacteria bacterium
TGAATCGAAGTGGGTTCAAGTCTATAGAATCAGGTCATAGATGTCGGAGCGAGACTCGAACAACGTCACGCTTGACTTCGGGTTGCAGAATGCGGGTACCTGCGTCCTGAACGGCAACGCCAACCAGTTCGGACAGATCTACCAGTTGCCCGCGGCAACCTATACGTGCGGCACGGCGGGAGTGACGGTGCTGGTCACCAACCTCAAGGCCACGGCGCAAGGCGTGGAAGGTCAGTGGCAGGGCTCGATCGGCGGAGGCTGCGTCGAAAGCGCCTTCTTCACCGGCACGTTGCAGTAGTCCAAAGGGCCGGCTCCGCCACCGAAGCTGTGGCGAAGGACAGGTGCAATCACAGCGCGATATCGACCATCATCTCGTTGGCCAGCGCTTCCAGCGCATGACGCAACGCGTCGTTGCCTACCGACTGCGGCACCAGCAGGTCGGCCTTCACCTTGAAGAGGTGCTCGGCCGTCATCGCGCCGCTGACGATCTCGGTGTGCAGTTCCTCGATGCTCACGCCCAGTTGGGCCAGCGCGCCCGACATGTCGCGGACGATGCCGGGGCGGTCATGGCCGACCAGTTCCACCTTCACGAGGCGCCGGCCCGCAGGCGCGGCCGTGGCGCCGCTGCGCTCGATGACGATGCGAAGGTCGGCGGACTCGAGCCCGCGCAATGCCGCCACCAGCGCATCGGCGTTCTCCGGCGGGACCTCGAAGTGCACCATGCCCGCGAACTGGCCCGCCAGGCTGGCCATCCGGCTGCCTGCCCAGTTGGCGCCGAAGCCCTGCGCCTTGGCCGACAGCAGGCTGACGATGCCCGGCCGGTCGGGGCCGATCACGGTGACGACCAGCGATGTGACCATGGATTGATTGTCCTCGGTGAGTGAAACGGTTCGGCGGATCATCGGCGCGCGGGTGGCGTAGCGCTCGTCCTGCTTGAAGGACGGCACGCTGCCATGCTCGCGCGCATGGCGCACGACGCGGGTAAGCAGCGCGAGACCCATCGGCGCCAGCGCGCGTTCCCACAGCTCGCGCGCCGTCTCCCCTTTGCCGACGAAGCACCAGTCCTGCATCGCCACCGCGCCGGCATCCCAGCCATCGGCCAGGTGGTAGACCGAGCCGCCCGCGATCGGGTCGCCTTCGAGGATCGTCCACTCGACGGCAGAGATGCCGCGATGGCGCGGCAACAAGGAGGGGTGATAGCCGATGCCGCCCAGTTTGGAATGCGCCAGTGCTTCGTTGCTGACGCGCGCATGCGTATGCGCCGCGACGATGAGGCCGGTATCGGCGGGGATAGCCTCGCCCGGTACGATCTTCGGATTGGCCAGCACATGGACGGGGATGCCCGCCGCCTGCGCCGCCACCGCCAGCCGGTCGTCGGCCGCCGGGGCGACCACCGCCGCAAACTCCACGCCATCCTTGCGCAACTCGGCGAACACCGTGGCGCCAAAATAGCGCGATCCGACCAACGTGACTTTCATCGATTCTCCCTGTGCATCCCGCCGAGTCCCATCGCCGACTTCCGGCGCGGAAGGCGTTCCGCGCAGGATTATAGGCGGTCGCCGGAGGCCGCGCGCCGGGCCGCGGGTGGACGGCCCTCGATTTGCATGCCGATGCCCGAAACCCGCATCATGCCGGTTCCGCCGCTCTTCACCGCACCTTCATCCCCTTGTCTCCCGTTGCATTGAGATTCCTGCCGTTCCTCGCGTGGCGCCATCGCGTCACGGCCGTCACGTGCCGCGCCGACCTGATTGCCGGCCTGGTCAGTGCGCTGGTGGTGCTGCCGCAAGGGGTCGCCTATGCGACGCTGGCCGGGTTGCCGCCGCAATTCGGGCTCTATTGCGCGATGCTGCCGGCCGTGGTCGCCGCGCTGTGGGGTTCGTCGTGGCACCAGATCTCCGGTCCGACCAATGCGCTGTCGCTGGTCGTCTTCGCCACCATCGCGCCGCTGGCCCTGCCCCAGTCGGGCGAATACATCACGCTGGTGCTGACGCTGGCGCTGCTGGTCGGGGCGATGCAGCTGGCCATGGGCGTCGCGCGGCTGGGCGCGCTCGTCAACTTCATCTCGCACACGGTCATCGTCGGGTTCACCGCCGGCGCCGGCCTGCTGATCATCGCCGCGCAGCTCAAGAACTTCTTCGGCGTGCCGGTGCCCGCCGGCGCCGATTTCTTCGAAAGCCTGCATGCGTTTGCACGGGGGGTAACGGGGCTCGACCCCGCGATCACCGCCATCGGCGCGCTGACGCTGGCCGTGGGCATCGCCAGCAAGCGGCTGTGGCCGCGCCGCGTACCGTACATGATCGTCGCCATGGTGGCCGGCAGCGTGGCCGCGGTCCTGCTTGCGCGTGCGGGCATCGCCAATGTCCCGACGCTCGGCGCGCTGCCGTCGGCATTTCCCGCGCTGTCGGCGCCCTCCTTCGATCCCGAGACCTGGCGCAAGCTCGTACCCGCCGCGCTGGCGCTGACGGTGCTGGGCCTCACTGAAGCCGTGGCCATTGCGCGGGCGATCGCCGTGAAGTCGGGCCAGCGCATCGACGGCAACCAGGAGTTCATCGGCCAGGGGCTGTCCAACATCGCCGGCGCCTTCACGTCGGCCTACCCCTCCTCCGGCTCGTTCAACCGCAGCGGCGTCAATTTCGAGGCGGGCGCAGCCACGCCGCTGGCGGCCGTATTCTCCGCCGTGTTCCTGATCGCGATCCTGTTCGCCGTGGCGCCGCTGGCCGCGTACCTGCCACTGGCCGTGATGGCGGCGCTGCTCTTCGTCGTCGCCTGGGGGCTGATCGACTTTGCGGAAATGCGGCGGATTGCCCGCACCAATCGCGGCGACCTCGCCGTGTTGCTCGTCACCTTCGTCTCCACGCTGACGATCCAGCTCGAGTTCGCGATCTTCGTCGGCGTGCTGGCGTCGCTGCTCGTCTATCTCAACCGGACGACCCACCCGGCGCTGACCCGCGTCGTGCCCGATGCCGCGTCGCCACAGCGTCGCTTCGCTGCCGCCGGGCCTGGCGCGGACGCGTGCCCACAGCTCGACATGCTGCGGATCGACGGGTCGCTCTTCTTCGGCGCGGTCGAGCACGTGCAGGACGAACTCGATGCCGCGCGCGCCATGCGTCCCGGGCCGCGGCACCTGCTGCTGGTCTGCAGCGGCGTCAACTTCATCGACGTCGCCGGCTGCGACTTCCTGGTCAACGCGGCGCGACGCCTGCGCGAGGACGGGATCACGCTCTATCTCTGCAACCTGAAGCCCGGCGTGCACGAAACGCTGGAGCGCGGCGGCTATCTTGGCGCCATCGGCACCGACCGCGTGTTTGCCACCAAGGCCCACGCGATTGCCGCGATCTACACCCGCCTCGACGCGGCAACCTGCGCGACGTGTCAGGTGCGGGTGTTCGAGGAATGCCGGCGCGCGCTGCCCGATGGCGCGCTGCGCCCGGCGTGACCGACATGACGGAGGGCAACGCTTGATGCGCCGATGGCCACACACCCTGGTGATGGCCGGCGCGCTGTGGGTGCACGCCGCGGCCTGCGCCGCGCCTGCGCCGGAAACGCAGCGGGAGATCGCCCACCTGCTCGGCTATCTCGAACACTCGGGCTGCAAATTCTCGCGCAGCGGCGAGTGGTACGACGCGCCTGCTGCACGCGCGCACATTGAAACCAAGTACAAGTACCTGACGCAGCGGGACATGGTGCGGACCACGGACGACTTCATCGAGCGTGCCGCCACCAGCAGCAGCATGGGCGGCGACGTCTATACAGTGCGCTGCGCCGACGGCGTCGCGCAACCCAGCGGCGCGTGGCTGCGGCGCGAGCTGGTGCGGTTCCGCAAGGCCGGCGCCGCCGCGGCCACGCCGCCGGTGCGCTGACCCCCTGCTACAGCTCCGATTCGGGCACGAACGGCGCCAGCAGCATGCTCTGCAACCGCATCAGGAACGTCGTGTCGGGCTCGGCGGTCAGGATCACTTCCATGTCGTCGTCGATCCCCAGCCATTCCAGCATCTGCGTGCCAGGTGCGAAGCGCACGCGATAGGCACTTTGCAGCTTGCTGATGTTGATGACGCGCAGCACTTCCTTCGCGAACTCCGGGCTGTCGATGATGATGCCGAG
>JANNNM010000220.1:0-6485 GCA_031398535.1 Betaproteobacteria bacterium
TCCGACAGCATCAAGATCCTGAAGGGCCTCGAAGCGGTGCGCAAGCGGCCGGGGATGTACATCGGCGATACGTCCGATGGCACGGGTCTTCATCACATGGTGTTCGAGGTCGTCGACAACGCGATCGACGAAGCGCTCGGCGGCTGGTGCGACGACATCAAGGTGGTGATCCACGCCGACAATTCGATCAGCGTCGTCGACAACGGCCGTGGCATCCCGACCGGTATCAAGGATGACGACGAGGCGGAGCCGAAGCGCAGTGCCGCCGAGATCGTCATGACCGAGCTGCATGCGGGCGGCAAGTTCGACAATAACAGCTACAAGGTTTCGGGTGGTCTCCACGGCGTGGGTGTGTCCGTCGTCAATGCGCTTTCCGACTGGCTCAAGTTGAAGATCTGGCGCGACGGCAAGTTCCACCAGATGGAGTTTCGCCGCGGCGAACCGGTGGCACCGCTTGCACTCGTCGGTCCGTCCGACCGGCGCGGCACCGAAGTCCACTTCATGGCTTCGGCGGAAACCTTCAACAACATCGAATTCCACTTCGAGATCCTGGCCAAGCGCATCCGCGAGTTGAGCTTCCTCAACAACGGCACCAAGATCGAACTGATCGACCAGCGCGACGGCAAGACGGAAAACTTCGAGTACTCGGGCGGCGTCAAGGGCTTCGTCGAGTACATGAACCGCGCCAAGTCGGTGTTGCATCCCAAGGTGTTCAACGCCAGCGGCGAGAAAGACGGCGTCATCGTCGAGATGGCGATGCAGTGGAACGATTCCTACACCGAGAACGTCCAGTGCTTCACCAACAACATTCCGCAGCGCGACGGCGGCACCCACTTGACGGGGCTGCGCCAGGCGATGACGCGCACGCTCAACAGCTACATCGAAAAAGAAGAGATCGCCAAAAAGGCGAAGGTCGAGACCACCGGCGACGACATGCGCGAAGGTCTCGCCTGCGTGCTGTCGGTGAAAGTGCCTGAACCCAAGGTCAGCTCGCAGACCAAGGACAAGCTCGTCTCATCGGAAGTGCAGCCCATCGTGCAGGAAGTGGTGTCGGCCAAGCTGTCCGAGTTCCTGCTCGAAAACCCCATCGACGCCAAGATCATCTGCGGCAAGATCGTCGACGCGGCGCGGGCGCGCGAAGCCGCGCGCAAGGCGCGTGAGTTGACGCGCCGCAAGGGCGTGCTGGACGGTATGGGCCTGCCCGGCAAGCTGGCCGACTGCCAGGAACGCGATCCGTCGCTGTGCGAGTTGTACCTGGTCGAGGGCGACTCCGCCGGCGGCTCTGCCAAGCAGGGCCGCGACCGCAAGTTCCAGGCCATCCTGCCGTTGCGCGGCAAGATCCTGAACGTCGAACGCGCGCGCGTGGAGAAAGTGCTGGGCTCGCAGGAAATCGTCACACTGATCACGGCGCTGGGCGCAGGCTTCGGGCGGCCCTCCGAGGACAAGGAAGACAAGGACGCCTTCAACCCGGACAAGCTGCGCTATCACCGCATCATCATCATGACCGACGCCGACGTCGACGGCTCGCACATCCGCACGCTGCTGCTGACGTTCTTCTATCGCCAGATGCCGGTGCTGATGGAGAAGGGCTACATCTACATCGCGCAGCCGCCGCTCTACAAGGCCAAGCAGGGCAAGGAAGAGGTGTACCTCAAGGACGATCATGAGCTGAAGCAGCATCTGCTCAAGTTCGCCCTGAAGGGCGCCGAACTCATTCCCGGCACCGGCCGTCCGCCGCTGGCCGCCGATACGTTTGCCAGCATTGCGCGCGAGTTCCTGCTGGCTGAAGCCGTCATCGACCGCTTGTCGCGTGCCATCGACCCGGCCGCGCTGCACGCCATGCTGAACGGCGCGCGCGTGGACCTGACCGACGAAGCCACCGCGCTCGTCAGCGCCACCACGCTGCAGGCCGCCATCGGCAACCCGGAAATTACCGTCGAAGCACGCTACGACGCCGCGACGGAAAGCCGCCGGCTGGTCGTCAAGCGCGTGCATCACGGCACGCCGCACGTTACCGGCATCGACGGCGACTTCCTCGCCACGGGCGATGCCGCGCAGATCCGCGCCGCCGCCGAGGTGCTGCAAGGCATCGTGCACGCGGGTGCGGTGATCAAGCGCGGCGAGAAGCAGCAGGCCGTCAAGACATTCAAGGATGCGCTCGACTGGCTCTTGAACGAAGCCCGCAACAGCACCGGCATCCAGCGCTACAAGGGCCTGGGCGAAATGAACCCGGGCCAGCTGTGGGAAACCACGATGGACCCGAAGGTGCGGCGCCTCCTGCGCGTGCAGATCGAGGATGCCATCGCGGCGGAAGACATCTTCTCGAAGCTGATGGGCGAGGATGTGGAACCGCGCCGGCATTTCATCGAGAGCAATGCGCTCGGGGTACGAAACCTCGACGTCTGACGCGCATCGAGCGTGGGCAGGAAGACGCCCTTACCGAGATTTGCGCCAGGACTGGTGCGATCGAGCGCAACAGCTCTCGCCGAACTCATCGATGGCCACATCCTCTAGTCGGCTTAGGGCGCTCTTCGGACGGCCACCCGCACGCTGGGCACCCGGGATACGATCTCAATAGCGCGTTGTCCACCACGCCTCGCCCATCTGCCCTTGCAGCCATTCGACAAATTTGGTCACTTTGGCAGGCACCATACGGGGGGATGGGTAAACGGCGTGGATTTCCTGCGAGGGCAGTGTCCAGTTGCTCAGTAGCGTGACCAACGTACCACTCTCGATGGCCTCATGCGCCACATAGCTTGGCAGTGCGGCAATGCCAAAGCCGGCTTGGGCCGCCGTCAGAATCGCGGACTTGTTGTTGGAACGTAGCGGACCATTCACCTGAACCGCCTGCGCCTCGCCCTTGGCGCCAATGAAATGCCAGCGCGAATCACTTTGCACCGAACTGCAGATCAATGCGTCGTGCGACGCGAGATCACTGGGTGTCACGGGCTTGCGGCGGCGGGCCAGGTAGGCCGGTGCGGCAACGAGCGACCAGGGGTTAAGTCCCAGGTAGCGTGCGCCCCAGGTGGAGTCCGCCAGACGCCCCATGCGAATGGCAACATCGATGCCCTGCTCCACCATGTTCACAAGGTGGTCGTCAAAGAGCAGTTCGATCTGAAGCTTCGGGTTGATCTGAAGAAAGCGCAACACCAGCGGCGTCAGGACGCGCCTGCCGAAATCCATCGTGATGCTGATGCGCAGCCCCCCCTGCACTTGCGATTGCATCAGCGCGGCCACGGTCTGCGCTTCCTCGACGTGATGCGCAATCAGCTTGCACTTCTCGTAGTACAGGGCGCCAATTTCCGTGGGCGAGACACCGTGCGTGCTTCGGTGCAGCAAACGCGAACCCAGCTGCTTTTCCAGCTGGGCCACAAGTTTTGTGGCCGCCGGTTGTCGCATGCCGATATCTGCCGCACCCTTGCTGAAGGAGCCCAGATCGACCACGCGAATAAACAGTTTCGTCGCTTGAAAACGATCCACCGCCAAAGTAGACCACGAGCTTCGGCGGATCGCAATATTCCCAAATCGAATAACCGTAATTCCCGACGCGCTACTTCCTCACCGTGACCGCGCGGCCGGAAGATTGCCAATCCGCCGCCTGGAGCAAGTTTGCTCATGGACGGCGAAGGGGCGGTGGACATCGAATCCATCCGATCACACTTGACGAACAGGAGACAATCGATGACCTACCTTCGCCCCCGCCTTATCGCATTGAGTATTCTCGCCGCGACGCTGCCGGGGTTTGCGGCCGCGCAGGACTACCCCAGCAAGCCGGTGCGTCTGGTGGTGCCCTTCGCCCCCGGCGGCACCACCGACCTGCTGGCCCGGGTCATATCGGTGAAGATGGGTGCCGCATTGGGGCAGCCCGTTGTTGTGGAAAACAAGGCCGGGGCCGGCGGCGCAATCGGTGCGGCTGAAGTCGCCAAAGCGGCGCCTGACGGCTACACGCTGCTCATGTCTTCGGTCTCGACGATGGCAACCAACCCGGCGATCAATCCCAAGACGCCTTATGACCCGGTCTCCGACTTTGCGCACATCATCAATGTTGCTTCAACGCCAATGGTCGTCGCGGTCAATCCGTCATTTGCAGCCAAGGACTACAAGAGCTTCGCCAGTCTGCTGCAAAAGGAACCCGGCAAGTACAGCTACGGCAGTGCCGGACCAGGCACCGTGGGTCACCTGGTGGGCGAGTTGTACAAGAGCGAGGCCAAGGTCGACATCATCCACATTGCGTATCGCGGCTCCGGTCCGGCCTTGAACGACGTCGTGGGAGGGCAGGTGCCCATCATTGTCGACAACCTGCCCTCGGCCCTGCCCTTCATCAAGGACAAGCGCCTGGTTGCCATTGTCGTGTCGGCCCCGAAGCGACTCGCGAGCTTGCCAGACGTACCGACTTTTGCCGAAGTGGGGCTGGGCTCGGTCAACCGAACGTCCTTTCTAGGTGTGTCTGCCCCCAAGGGAACGCCCAAGGCCGTGGTTGATAAATTGAACGCGGCCGTGAAGGTCGCCTTGGCCGACCCCGGTGTGAGAGAGCGCATTGAAGCCACTGGCGCCATCGTCGTGGGCAACACCGCCGCCGAGTACCAAACGCAGGTTCAGGACGAGTTGGCGATCTACCAGCGCGTGGTGCAGCAGCAAGGTATCAAAGTGGACTGACTTGGGTCCGCACTGACCACGACTGAACCGAAGAGAAAGCCATGCCGAACTTCGCTGCCAATTTGACCATGCTGTTTAACGAATTGCCCTTTTTGGAGCGATTTGAAGCCGCTGCCAAAGCGGACTTCCAGGCGGTGGAATTCCTGTTTCCCTACGCCTTTGCCGTCGAGGACATTCAACAAAGACTTGATACCCACGGGCTCGAGCTGGTGCTGCACAACCTGCCTGCGGGGGACTGGGACGCCGGTGAGCGCAGTATTGCCTGCTTGCCTGACCGCGTGCAGGAGTTCCGCGCGGGTGTTGCCACCGCCATACGCTATGCCCAGGCCTTGGGGGTGGAGCAGCTCAATTGCCTTGCGGGCAAAGCGCCTGCAGGTGTTGCCAGCGATGAGCTCCACCAGACCTTCGTGAGCAACCTGCGCTATGCGGCCGCCGAACTGGGTGCAGTGGGCATGCGGTTGTTGATCGAGCCCATCAACACCTATGACATTCCCGGCTTTTACTTGAACCGCACGTGGCAGGCATTGGCGGTTCTGGACGAGGTAGGCGCGGACAACGCCCTGATGCAGTACGACATCTACCACGCCCAGCGAATGGAGGGCGAATTGGGCGCCACCTTGAAAACGCACCTGGCGCGCATCGGTCATATCCAGCTGGCGGACAACCCAGGGCGCCATGAACCCGGCACCGGCGAGATCAACTACGCCTGGTTGTTCAAACACCTGGACACCATTGGCTACAAAGGTTGGGTGGGTTGCGAGTACAAACCCGCCACGTCCACCCGCGCGGGCCTGGGCTGGCGCCAGCAACTCACTGCATGAACCACGAACGTCACGCTTCGCTTGGCGCCATCCAGCACAGGAAATGAAATGAGTTCACAACCTCAGAAAATCGGATTCATCGGGCTGGGCACCATGGGCTCGCCCATGGCGCAGCACCTTGCCAATGCCGGCCACCAACTCTTCGTCCACACCCGCGGGCGCAGGCCAGACGCGATGGGTTTCAGCGCGGCAACCCGATGCGAAACCGCGCGGGAGGTGGTGCAGTGTGCGGACACCGTCTTCATCATGGTGCCCGACACTGCGGATGTCGAAGCGGTCCTGTTTGCCGACGAAGGCGTAGCGGCAGGGCTATCGAGCGGCAAGACCGTCGTGGACATGAGTTCCATTTCTCCCATAGCGACCAAGGTGTTCGCCAGGAAGATCAACGCCCTGGGCTGCGACTATCTGGACGCGCCTGTCTCGGGTGGAGAAGTCGGCGCGAAAAACGCCACGCTGTCCATCATGGTCGGCGGCCCGGAGGCGGTGTTCGCGCGCATCAAGCCGCTGTTCGAGCTGATGGGCAAGAACATCACGCTCGTCGGCGGCAATGGCGACGGCCAGACCGCCAAGGTCGCGAACCAGATCATCGTCGCTCTCAACATCGAGGCGGTCGCCGAGGCGCTGCTGGTCGCGGCCAAGGCCGGCGCCGACCCGGCGCGCGTTCGCCAGGCGCTGATGGGCGGCTTTGCGTCGTCGAAGATCCTCGAGGTGCACGGCGAGCGCATGGTCAAGCGCACCTTCGATCCGGGCTTTCGCATCGAGCTGCACCAGAAAGACCTGAACCTCGCACTGAGCAGCGCGCGCGCGCTCGGCGTTTCGCTGCCCAATACCGCCACCGCACAGGAGTTGTTCAATTCATGTGCAGCGCACGGCGGCAAGGGTTGGGACCATTCGGCGATGGTGCGCGCGCTGGAAAAGCTGGCCAATTTCGAGATCGGCCAGCAGGCCGCCTGAGAGGCCTGCTGCGGGCCCAATGAGGCGCAACGCCGCCGGCCCTCGCGCATGGCA
>JANNNM010000503.1:0-6098 GCA_031398535.1 Betaproteobacteria bacterium
GCCGTAGTCGAGATCAGGCGCGATGGTGGGCAACACGCGCTTGATCGACCACGAGCCGCGCATCGCCGGATGATAGTAGTGCTCGCGCGCAAAGGGCAGCAGGTCGAAGAGGCGCGTGGCCATCTCGCGCAGCGCGGGCGCCAGATCGTCGAAGACCTCGGCCATCTGCATCATCACGCCGCGTTCGAACGTGGCGTTGTAGACGATGACGATGCCGTCGCGTCCGATTGCGTCGCACAGGCTGGCGGCGAACGCGCGGCGCGGATCGTCGCCCGTCGTGTCGAGATAGGGCGGCAATTCCGTCAGCGTGCCATCAGCCTTCTGCCGGTGACACGACCATTGCATCGGGATCTTCTGGTACGGCCGCGTGCCGGCCCAGCGGGGCACGGCGGGGCCCACGGTCTCGAAGTCCAGGAAATAGCGCGGCCAGGGGAGTGCATGAATCCTGGCCGCCGCCGCGGGATCGAGCTCGGCCTGCCCGCTGGACGTGGCGCGCCAGATGCGCCGATGATCCTCGCGTGGCAACCGGTCGACCGGCACGTCGCGCAGGTCGGCAAAACCTTCCTGGCGCAACGCGCGCGCGAGCTTGGTGCTGTTGGGCAGGAGCTCCACCGGGAACGCGACGTTCTCCGGCGCGCAGAACGCGAGGAACTCGCACTCGAAAGGATCGTGGCAATGCTTGCCGACGGCGATGTCGGGCATCGGTCCGGCGAGATCACGCCGGGCGCCTTCGACCCATCCGGGGATCTCCGTCTGCAACGGTTCAACGGCAGCCGTCATGTCGGCATGTTCGAAGAGTCCGCGATAGTCGTCGCCGCCGGGGTAGATGAAGCGATTGTCGATGTGCGCAAGTTCCACCTTCTCGACATCGAGGCCCGCGCCCCGCGCGACCCAGGTCTGGATCGACGCATCCGTCAGGTGGGAGTCCTTGACCTTGGTGGACGCCTTGACCTCGATCATCCGGTAGCGGCCGTTGCGCCGGATCAGCACATCCGCGCGGACCAGCACGTCCTGCCAGCGCAGCGCGGGTTCGAACAGCGTGAGGTCGCCGGGGCGCGCCAGCGCCTGTCCGGTGTCATGCAGTGCAGCCGGCAGGTCGAACACATGCCCGATCAGGAGCCCCTCCGGATACAGGCGTTGCGCGGCCGCACCGACCAGGTTGCCTTGCGCCATCCGGTTCTCGACGGCTTCACTCTGCTGCGCCAGTTCGCGGCGATAGGTCTGCAACCACAATCGCTTCGGGCATTGCCGATAGGCGACGAGTTTCGATTTCGAGAGCCTCATGCGTTCGATTCTCGCCTGAAATGCAGCATTGCAGGCTGTGATCGCGGTGATTGGCGTCGGAAAAATCCTACGCCACGGCGCGAACCTGCCTTGCTTCGCAGCCGACCCCGCAGGCGCACGATGAGGCCATGCAGTCGGCGTCGCACCGTGCGGACGCCGCCACCTACGGACAAGGAGACATCATGTTGAATCTCGATCCCGACACGCTGTTGGCCATTGAAGTAAGCGCACTGGCGATCCTGGTGGCCATCGGCATCTGGCGCATCACGCGCGAACCGGACGCGAAAAGCACAAAGGTTGCCGCCGAGCGCCCCTATGACATGCGGCGCGACGGCCAGCAGCTGACCAGCTGACCGGCAGTGATCCGCCTGCGCTAGATCGTGATCAAACGATCGAGACGCAGGCGGGCGATGGCCGCAACCTGCTGCAGCGCGACCGTTGTCTCGACATCCGTTGTGCTGGACGCACGCTGCTCGAAATTCCGCATCAGGCTTGCCTTCGTGTGTTGACCGACGCACACGATGAACGGAAAGCCGTGTTGCGCGCGGTAGGCCGCGTTCAGCTCGTTGATCCGTACCATCTCCGCACGCGTCAGCGCATTGAGCCCGGCGCGTTCCTGCTCGCCAGCGGATGCAGCCGTCAGCCCACCTGTCTGCGCTTCGCGACCCGCCAGTTCCGGGTGCGCCCGCAGCAACCCCAGTTTTTCGTCGTCACTCGCCGTCTCCACGACGTATGACATGGCGGCGTGCAGCGACGCAATGTCCGCGAAGGGGCGCTGCGGGAGCGCACGCTCCGCCACCCACGGTGAATGCTCGAAGATGTCGCCCAGGATCGCGACAAAGCCCTCCGCCGAGGTGGAATTCAGTTCGCTCAACGCTACCGTGGGGCTCATTGCGGAGTTCTCGCGACCGGAAGCGCATAGGGTACCTGTTGGCGAACTGAATTGGCACGCGCGTTCTCGCGTTGACTATGGCCTGATCCGGAGGAGCTGTCCCGTGCCGACGGCACTGCTGTTGTTCGTCACGTAGATCGTCCCGTCGTCGTCCACGGCGATTCCACCGGGTGCCGTGAGTCCGCTGTAGATGGGCGTTACCGCCTTGGTATCGAAGTCGACGCGAACCACCGAACCAGGTGTCGCCCAGCCGGGCAGGAACGGTGGTCCCGGGCCCGGCCCGTATTGCGAGACGTACAGGTCGCCGTCAGGTCCGAAGGCGATCGACACCACGTGCCGCAACCCGCTGATCCAATCGACGCACGCGCCACTGGCGGAGCCGATCGCGCAGTACACATCGCGCGACCCGGGTTCAATCCGCCAGATGTGCGAGGGCACGACGAACGGAAAGCCGCGCAGCTCGCCGACATACCAGGCGCCGTCTGGACCGATCGCCACGCTGGTCGGGACCGACTGGACCGTCGGTCCACCAACCGACGGGCCCGGAGGCGGCGCGAACATCGGGTTGGGCAGGGTGGGGAACACCGCGACCGTATGCACCGATCCGTTGCGGTCGACCTGCAGCAGCGTATTGGCGCCGGCGTCGACGACGAGCTTGCTGCCGTCGTCCAGCACCACCACGCTGTTGGGGTTGGAGTCCGGCGGCACCACGCCATCCGGATTGTTGGTGTACTCGTGTTGCGCGATGTCCGCAACGAAGGACGTGCTCACCGGATGGATACGCAGCAGGTCGCCGAAAGGCGGAGGCAAGGCGCCGCCACCACCCCCCTGCGTCACGAAGATCTGGGCATAGGTCCTTCCGTACGCGATGCTTGAAGGACCGGATACCTCGCCTGCCGGAACGGTGACTGACGGCAGCGTCAGCAGCCGGGTCAGCCGGCCTCTCGCGTACGCGGTGATATGCCCCGTCCGCGTCGGCGGGTTACCACCTGCGCCAGCCTCCGCGATCAGGATGATCCCCAGTGGCCCCAGGGCGATGCCGCGCGGGTTGTCCATACCGGTGGCGAGGACATCGACACTCACCGCGTGCACGGCAGTCGTCAGCGCCAGCAAGGCGCAGGCGGCCGACATTCGCGCGAGACGCGTTGGAGAAAAAGAGGCGGGGTGATGCCCGGTTGTGCCAGCGACGCCTGGCGTGACGAGACTGCGACTCGTGGATGTCATTGATAACTCCTCGCGTAGTCGTATCGGTCGATGTCCCGGCGCTACGCCGGGGACGATCTCCGGACCATGCCCGGTGGAGCAACGCTCCTCCAGGACACCCGGTTCGGAGTCCCTGCCACTACGCGATGAAAATTATCAGGATGGCGCCGCGCACGCCCTACCTGCGGAGATGGGTTTTTACGATGAACCCGGCGTGCGGCGGGCACGCACCGCAGCCTCCAGCCCGAAGGCAAGGCCGACCACGACCAGCAACGCGAGGACCAAGCCACCGACCACGACGATGGTGCCCTCGATCCGCGCGATGTTGTAGGTCAGGGTGTCGGCGACGTCACGGAACGGCACGTTGTTCGGCACCGACGCGTAGTAGCAGGACATCGGCGAAAAACTGGTGCCGAGGTTGAGCAGGTCGCCGCCGCCCTTGCTGTACGAAACGAAGCGCAAGCCTCGCGCATCGCCGTAGCTGCGGCAGGCGGGTTCCATGACCAGCGACTGGAGCATGCGCGAGCCGCCGATCGCCAGCACGGTAAACAGCGCGACGAAGAGCGCAAAGTAGAAGACGAGGCGCCGGGCGCGCCAGGGCGTCATCACGGACTTGGTGTCATTGGCGCTCACGGTCGTCGAACTGGAGTTACGGGGCCTGGGGTTCATGGCTTGAAGACGCTAGCATAGTGGTTTCGGAGCCTTTGCAGCGTGTAGCATCGCGGTAACAGGTATCGCAACTGCGAGGCCTAAACCTCCCCCAACGGATTCTGCAGCCGCTACAGGCACCTCGATCATGCTCGACTCCACCGCCAAGCCCAGCACCATCGTCGGCCACCTCGACCAGTACGTGATCGGGCAGCACGACGCGAAGAAGATCGTCGCGGTGGCGGTCTACTCGCACTTCCGGAAGATCGCCAAGTCGCGCAAGGACGGCGTGCCGATCGTCAAGAGCAACCTGCTGCTGATCGGCAATTCCGGCACCGGCAAGACGCTGATGTGCGAGACGCTGGCGCGGATCCTGGGCGTGCCCTTCGTGTCGGCCGAGGCCACGTCGCTGGCGCAGACGCGGTTCGTCAACGAGGAGATCGAGGCGATCATGCAGCGGCTGGTGGATCGCGCCAGCGGCGACGTGGCTGCGGCGCGCTACGGCATCGTATTCATCGACGAGATCGACAAGCTGAAGGCCGAGGATGGCCAGGTGCGCGCCAGTTCCGGCGAAAGCGTCCAGCATGCATTGCTGAAGATCATGGAAGGCGCGCAGGTGAAGCTTGCCTCCGGCCAGTATGTCGACACCACCAACATCCTCTTCATCTGCGGCGGCGCCTTCGTGGGCCTCGAGGAGATCATCAAGTCGCAGACGCACGGGTACGGCTTCATTGCCACGTCGAAAGGCGACGACCAGGCGATCCTCGACCGCCTCAACACGCGCGTGAAGCCGACGGACCTCTTCACCTTCGGGCTGATCCCGGAATTCACGGGTCGGTTGCCGATCATCGCGCGCTTCCAGGACCTGACCCGGACGATGCTCGTGCAGATCATGACGGAACCACGCGATTCGCTCTTCCTGCAGTTCCGCGAGATCTTCCGCATCGAAGGCGTCGAGCTGGTCGTGGCCCCCCGCGTGTTCGAGCAGATCGCGGAACTGGCGCTCGAATACAAGACGGGCGCGCGCAGCCTGCGCGGCATCTTCGAGGAACTGATCACGCCGGTGCTGTATGCGATACCGGATCATCCGGAAATCCGCCGCGTGACCATCTCCTCGCTCTTCAACGACCCCCTGTACGAACGCGAAGCCGTCGCCAGCGGCAGCCCGTCGGCCTGACGGCTGTTGTCGTTGCCGGATCGAACGGTCGACATGACACCGGCAACGCGCGCGCGCGATGCGCTGATCCTGGCGGCATGCCTGCTGGGGGCGGCGCTGGCTTCGATCGGCCTGCGGCAGGACTCGAACTGGGACCTGCAGAACTACCACCTGTACAACGCGTGGGCCTTTGTCCACGACCGGCATGGCCTCGACTGGGCGCCGGCGCAGCTGCAATCGTTCTACAGCCCGTACCTCGACCTGCCGTTCTACGCGCTGTTCGCCGCCGACGTGCGTCCGCGCTGGATTGCAGTGGCGCTGGCCATGCCCACCGGTGTCGCCTGGTTCGCGTTCGTGCAACTCACGTTGCTGCTGTTTGCACCGTTGGCGATGCCCGCGCGCCGCTACGCGGTCGCCGCGGCCTTGGTGATCGGCATGACGGCGCCGATGTCGATCAGCCTCATCGGCCTGACGATGAACGACTGGTACGTTGCCGCCTTCGTGATGGTCGCGGTGCTGGTCGTGGTGCGTGGCCTCGTGCATCCGCCGCTGTCCACGCGCGCGTTGCTGGTTGCCGGGGCGCTGGTGGGATTGGCGGCGGGCTTGAAGCTGACCGGCGCGATTTACGGTGTCGGATTGTTCGGCGGGCTGCTGGCGGTGTCCGGTTCGCTGCGAACGCGCGCACGTGCGGTGGTGCTGGCCGGTATCGCGATGACCGCTACGTTCGCGCTGACCGCAGGACCGTGGATGTTCACGCTGTGGCAGCGCTACGCCAATCCGCTGTTCCCGTACTTCAACGATGTGTTCCGCTCGCCGTGGGCGGATGCGGTGCCGTTCTCGGCCACGGCCTTCGGTCCGGACGCGCCGGCGGAGTGGCTGGTCTTTCCGTACATGATGCTGTGGAAGCTGCAGGGC
>JANNNM010000232.1:0-2457 GCA_031398535.1 Betaproteobacteria bacterium
GTTGCGATGGTGCTGGTAGCTTGCACTAGACCTGCCAGGGCAGGCGGTCGAGATCGACGTTGCCGCCGGTGAGGATGACGCCAACGCGCTTGCCACGCACCGGCAGCGTGCCTTCGAGCATGCACGCCAATGGCACGGCGCACGAGGGTTCGATGACGATCTTCATCCGCTCCCACGTCGTGCGCATGGCCTGCACGATGGCCTCCTCGCTGCAGGTGCCGATGGCCGACACGTGCGCCGACAATGCGCGAAACGTCCGCGGCGACAGCGCGCCACGCAGGCCGTCGGCAATCGTGTGCGCGGCCGGCGGCGGCTGCAATGCGCCTGCGGCCAGACAGCGCGCCGCGTCATCCGCGCCCAGAGGCTCGGCCCCCAGCACCGTGATGCCGGGCAGGAGACCCTTGGACGCGATCGCGGTGCCGGACAAGAGCCCGCCACCACCCACGGGCGCGACAACGATGTCGAGGCCGGGCTGATCCTCCAGCAATTCGAGCGCGGCGGTCCCCTGCCCGGCAATGACCATCGCGTCGTCGTAGGGATGCACGAGGATCGCGCCGGTGGTGTGACCGACTTGCGCGCACAGCGCTTCGCGTGCAGCCAGCGTCGGCGCGCAGAAATGCACGATGCCGCTGAAGCCCTTCACGTTGGCCACCTTGATCGCCGGCGCGTTCTCCGGCATCACCACATGCGCGGGGATGCCCCGGCGCTGCGCGGCCCAGGCCAGCGCGGCGCCGTGGTTGCCGGACGAATGCGTCACCACGCCGTGGGCTGCCGCTGCTTCGGTGAGCGAGAACACCGCGTTGCAGGCACCGCGCGCCTTGAACGCGCCCACCTTCTGGAAATTCTCGCACTTGAAGTACAGCGTGGCGCCCGTGATGTCATCAAGGGAGCGCGATGTCATCACCGGCGTGCGATGGATGTGCGGCCTGATGCGCGCATGCGCAGTGCGGATGGCAGCGAGATCGGGCAGCGCCAGCGCCGGCGCGATTTCGTGGTCAGGCACCATCCGTGCAGTCTCCGGAGGAACGCGCCGCTTCAATGCGGGCGCAGGACAATCTTGGCCGACGCCGTGCGACCCTGGTCGAGATCGGCGAACGCCGCGGCGCCGTCTGCCAGGGGACGTTCCTCCACCCAGGCCAGGTCACCGAACGATCCATTATAAAGGGCTGCCACCGTGGCCCTCAGGTCAGCCGTGGAATACGTGTACGTCCCGATCAGCGTGATCTCGGCCAGCGTCAACCGGCGCATGTCGATCTCGCTCGCCCAGTCCTGCAGCCCGATGTGCATCACCACGCCACCCGGAGCCACCGCGGCCAGCGCCGCAGTGCGCGTGGCCTTGGCGCCGACGGCATCGATCACCAGCGGCCACGCGCCCGCTTCAGGCGCCTGCCCCGCCAGCGGGTCCAGCGTGGCGCAGCCGGCGTGAAGCGCAACGGAGGCGCGGCGCAGCGGGTTGGTCTCGACCAGCGTCACCGTGGCCCCGCGCGAACGCAGCAACAGGGCGGCCAGCATGCCGATGGCGCCGCCGCCGATGATCAGTACCCGTCCTTCCGCAGGCGGACGGTGGCAGGCGCGCGTGGCCACGTCGATCGCATGCAGCGCGGTGGCTGCGGGTTCGGTCAGCGCGGCCTGCCGCGCCGTCATGTCCTGCGGGATGTCGATCAGGCTGCGCGCGGGGATCGCCATCAGTTCAGCGAACGCACCGGGACGCGTCATGCCCACCATCGTCCGGTTGCTGCACAGGTTGTCGCGACCCTGCACGCAGTAGTCGCACACGCCGCAGGTGATCAAGGGGTTGGCGGTCACCCGCAGGCCGGTGCCGGGGCCTTCGACGATCGTCCCTGCCAACTCGTGGCCGAGGATCAGGCCCGGCTTGCGCCGCGGGTCGTGGCCATGAAAGGCGTGCATGTCCGACCCGCAGATGCCCACCGCATCGATGCGCAGGATCACCTCCCCTGCGGCAAGTGCCGGTGGCGGCACGTCGCGCAACGTCATTTCGTTGGGCGCGGTGTAGACCAATGCGCGCATGCTCAACTCTCCCTATCCGGCGGTGAACCCGCCATCGACGAACAATGTCTGCCCGGTGACGTAGTCCGACGCGCGGCTGGCCAGGAACAGCAGCGTGCCGGCGAGATCGTCCATCTCGCCATTGCGGCCGACCATCGTGCGCGCCGCCATGGCACCGGCACGTGCGGCATCGGCGAAGACGGGCGCGGTCAACGGCGTGCGGAAGAAGCCCGGCGCGATCGCGTTGGCCGTGATGCCGTGGCGCGACAGGGCTTCGGCCTGCGCGCGCGTCAACTGCATGATGCCGCCCTTGGTGGCGCCATAGGGCGCGCTGTCCGCAAATGCGCGCACGGACTGCAGCGAGCCGATGTTGATGACGCGGCCCCAGCCCCGACTGATCATCGCCGGCGCCAGCGCCTGCACCAGGAAGAACGGCGCGGTCAGGTTCAG
>JANNNM010000237.1:0-7470 GCA_031398535.1 Betaproteobacteria bacterium
GCTCCTGCGATATAGATCACGGCACTGGCGCGGACGGCTGAAACGTGTGCACTGATCACCAGCAATAGCGCGATCATGGTGAATCGACCGGCAGAACGAGGAATCATCATTGTCGTTTTCTTGCCATGGTGATGAACATCCGGATTCGCATCTTGCCAGATTCCGATACACAACCGGTGTGACGGCCGTGTCCCCTGCTAAGCGCTTAAACGATTTCCGAATGTCCTACATCACACTCAGACGTTGGCGGATGCCGATGTCGGATTCCACTGCTCAAACTGCCTGAAGTCGTTTGAACGCGAATCGGAAGCTGCAACCTGCATGGCAACTTCGGCGTGGGACCTTCGATCGTTGCCCCTTCGGACACGTTTCGATCCGCGCCACTTGCGGGCACATCACCAGGACAGGTATGAAACTCGGAGACCAGCAAGCCAGCAGCAACGTCGAGGACCGGCGCGGCATCGGCATGGGGGGCGGGCTGGGCATCGGTGGCGTCGTGCTCGCGATCGCCGCGTACTTCCTCGGCTTCGACCCGGCGGCGGTTTTGAGCATGGCCGAGCAGGTGGCGCCCCAGACCGAAACACGCGCGGCGCCGAAGGGCGCGCCTGCCGATGAAACCGGCCAGTTTGTCGCGAAGGTCCTCGGGAGCACGGAGGAGGTGTGGGGCAAGGTCTTCCAGCAGTCCAAGAGCCAGTATCGGGCACCCACGCTGGTGCTCTACGACGGGCAGGTGCGGTCCGCATGCGGCAGTGCGCAATCGGCGATGGGTCCGTTCTACTGCCCGGGTGACGAGAAGCTCTACATCGATCTCTCGTTCTTTCGCGATCTGCAAACGCGTTTCGGTGCCCCGGGTGACTTCGCCCAGGCCTACGTGATCGCCCATGAGGTCGGACACCACGTGCAGAAGCTCACCGGGTCGATGCAGCGCGTGGACGCCGCGCGTGGCAGCGGTTCCAGGGCCGACGCGAACCTCATGTCGGTACGGCTCGAGTTGCAGGCCGATTGTTACGCCGGCGTCTGGGGCCACCATGCGGGCAACATGAGCCAGCTCGATGCTGGCGACATCGCCGAAGGGCTCAACGCGGCGACGGCTATCGGCGACGACCGCCTGCAAAAGCAGACGCAGGGGACCGTCGTGCCGGAATCGTTCACGCACGGGTCATCGGCGCAACGCGTACGCTGGTTCAAGCGCGGCATGGACTCGGGGCAGCCGAAGGATTGCGATACGTTCACTGCCGGTTCACTCTGATGTCACCACGCGGGACCCAAAGGGAATGAGCACAATGAAACTTCCATTATTCCTCCTTGTTCTTGCCGGCGTGGCTCCGCCTGCCCTTGGTACCGATGTCGGCGTCTCGCTCAACATCGGTCAGCCCGGATTTTATGGCCGTATCGACATTGGAAGCTATCCCGCGCCGCAGCTGGTTTACGCCGAGCCGATCGTGATTCAACGTGTACCCGCTGGCGTGGTACGCCAGCCGGTCTACCTGCGCGTGCCCCCGGGGCAGGCCAAAAACTGGAAGAAGCATTGCGGCAAATATGGCGCATGTGGTCAGCCGGTCTACTTCGTTCAGGATGGTTGGTACAACAACGTGTACGCGCCCCGCTATCGCGAAAGCCAATCGCGTGGAAATGGCAAGAAGGGCAAGCACGGCAATGGGAACGGACACAAGAACGACTGAAATGTTGCAACGCTGCCGCGGCACCAGATCGGCGCAGCCCACGTGCGCAGCCTGCACTCTCCACCCAGGGTTCGCACTTCATCGACTGTTGGCCACGCAGGCGTTCGCCGGTCCCGTGCACTATGGAATGGCAGCGCGGAGACTCTCGAACGAGCCGGGATAGTAGGAGACGTTGTGCCAGGGCCGCGTACGCATCAGCTCTGCCAGAACCAGCGCGTCGGCCGCATCGCGGCCGAAGATCACGATGCGCGTGTTGAAGTCGTCCTCGGGCAGGAGGGGCGCCTTGAGTGCAGCGGCAGCGGATGGCCCCAGTGGCGCGTTACGGGCACCCGGCAGGCTTCCGCGGGCAAAATCATCCGCCGGCCTCGCGTCGATGAATATCGCGGTCTGGTCTCGGGCATGCACACGTACGATGGCCTCCAGCTCGATCTCGGTCGGACCGCCTAGTGCGCGCCATACCGGAATGCCGAGCTGATACCGGGTGACCTTCGAGAAGCCCGCATCGACGAGCTGGTCGCCAAGGCGCCGGCTGGCCTGGCAATACGGGCCGTTGCAATAGAGCACCAATGGATGCGCCCTGTCCCCGCTCACGATCTTCTCAACGGCGGCAACTGCTTGCGGACCGCCAACGGCTCGCGCGCCCGGAATGTGTCCGGATGCAAACTCCGCTGCGGAGCGTGTATCGATGATGAAGGCACTGCCGTCCTGCACGACGCGTCGAACGTGCTCAGTGCTGACCTCGGGTGTCTTCGGCCCGGACTCGGCGAGTGTCGCCTGCAGGATGCCCCCGCCATCGGCGCGAACCGGCGCCGAAGCAGTGCATAGCATCAGTACCACCGGCATCAGCGGAACAAGCCGGACCAGTGCACCTCGGTGTTTGGCATTCATGTTCGTCTCCCCGCGCCTGGCGCTCGATGGACACGGCGTTCTCGCCGTGGTTCCCATTCGACCGGAACGCCCGCAGGACGTCCAATACCGTTGACTTGGGAGAGACCTAAGATTTTATTTGCGCGGGCACCGGAGTGTGGGGGCCGAGGCCGCCCGCGCGTTCGCCCAGCGTGGAGCGGATCACGTCGGTCAACGCATCCTCGAGTTTGAATCGCGGCCGCTTCCGCGGGGACGCAAGGCAGAGCGTGCGACGCAGCGTCGGGGCCACGATGGGGCGCGCGTCGAGTTTGCCTTCGCGCACTTCCTCGATCACCGCGCCCAACGGAAGGATGCCCGCTGCCGCGCCGCGGGCCACCAGGCTCTTGATGGCGGCGACGGAGCGAACCTCGTAGCCGATCTTGACCTCGCGCCCGCAGTCGACAGCGGTCCGCATCACGAGATCGCGGATCGTGTCGCGCGCCTCCGGTAACGCCAGCGTCTCGTCCATCGCATCGGCAAAGGTGACGGTGCCTCCCACATGCGTTCCAGGGAGCGTCACCAGGACGAGATCTTCATGAAGCAATTCGACACGATGGAGTTGGGGATGGTCAGGCACGTCGTAGGCGAGCGCAAGGTCGACCTCGTCGCGCAGCAGCGCCTCGACCAGGATGTGGCTCATCGCCTCGACCAGGCTCAGAAACACCTGCGGCAGCGTATCGCGGACGTTGATTGCAAGGTCTGGGCCCAGTACCAGCATCAGCATTGGCGTAAGTCCGAGCCTGATCGACTCGCCACGCTCGAACTTCGCGGAAGAAATTTCCTTGCGAGTCTCGCTGACCAACGCCAGGATCTCCAGCGCGCGGTCATGCAACAGCTTTCCCGCTGCCGTGGCGTCCACGCCCCGTGAATGCCGCACCAACAGCGCGACGCCAAGGTCTTCCTCGAGCTGGCGAATCTGCATGCCCAGTGCCGGCTGTGCGACGTGCAGGCTTTCGGCGGCCCGCGTCATGTTGCCGGCCTCGACGACCTTCACGAAGTAGCGGAGCTGACGGAGGTTCATCGTTGCCCAGGTTCTAGCTGGTCATCGCCGCCGCATTGAGCAGCCCCACGCCGATGGCCAGCGACGCCAGCAATACCGCGCCAGCAACGCGCCCTTCCTTGATCGCTTCCGCGAATCGCGGCACGAACTTGCCGACGACGAAGAACACGGCCACCTGCACGACCAGCGCCACGAGGCCCCAGACCACGAGATCGAGCGCCGACACGCTCTGCGTGACCGCACGCGCCAGCGGCAGCACGAAACCGATCACGGCACCGGCCAGCGAGATGGCCGCAGCGGCATTGCCTTCGCGGATCAGCGTCAGCTCGTGATACGGCGTGATCCTCACATAGATGGCGAGGAAGAGACCCAGCAATGCCATCGCCAACGCGAAGTACATCAGGAATGCCGGCAGGCCTGCGAGTGATTGCTGGATCGTCATCTCATGACCTCGTGGTGGTTGGATTCAAATGAAGTAGTGCGGTATGAAACGGCTGGTGTTGCGCGTGATGGGGCCTTCGTCCTCGCGCATGCCGATGCCGGCGGGTTCGTCGCCGATGATCCACGAGCCGATGGTGACGTAGTCCTCACCGAAGCGCGGGATGGGCGCGTAGGCCTGGTAGACGAAGCCCTCTTCGCCATACTCGCCGCCGGAAGTGATCACTTCGCCGCCGCGATGCACGGTGACGTTGGCCCCTTCGCGCGACAGCAGCGGCTTCTCGACGTAGTCGCCCTTGATGCGACCGCGCTCGAAGTACGCGGGCAACAGGTTGGGATGATCGGGGAAGAGTTCCCACAGGATCGGCAGCAGCCCCTTGTTGGAGAGCAGCATCTTCCATGCGGGTTCGATTACGCGCAGGCTGGACGTGCGCAGGTTGGCGCCGAAGGCCTCGTCGACCATCCACTCCCACGGATAGAGCTTGCACAGCACGTGGATTTCCTCGTCCTCCTGGTCGACGAAGACGCCCGCCGCGCTGTTCCAGCCGATGGCGTTGATGTCGACGAAGCGCGTCTCCACGCCACCCTGGGTCGCGACATCCTGCAGGTAGTCGATGTTGCCGCAGTCTTCCTCGCTGTCCGCAGCGCAGGTGAAGTGCACGGGCGTGCCGGCGGACCAGGTGACGGCGAACGCGCGCCAGCTCTGGATCAGCTTTTCGTGCAGCGAATTGAACTGGTCGGCGTCAGGTTCCTGCGGCCGGATCTTCTGCTCGAGCCAGCGCCACTGCGCGACCGATGCCTCAAGCAGCGCGGTGGGCGTGTCGGCGTTGTACTCGAGCATCTTCGGCGGCCCGCTGCCGTCGTACGCGAAGTCGAAACGGCCGAAGAGCGACAGATCGCGTGAACGCCACGAGCGCGCGACGCGTTCGTGCCAGGCCTTGGGGATATGCAGCGCATCGAAGCGATTATGGGTGACGATGTGTTCGGCGGCATCGAGGCAGCGCGCATGCAGTTCCGCGGTAGCCGCCTCCAGTACATCGATCTCGTCCGCGGTGAAGCGGTAGCAGCGCGACTCGTCCCAGTACACGCCGTCGATGGAGTGATACGAGAAGCCGGCTTCCTCGCAGTCCTGGAGCCAGTTGGCGCGTGGCGTGATGAGCTCGCGTTTCATGAGGCAGACGACGACCCATGCGAACCGAAGCCGCCACGCGACGTGCTGCCGGAACTGGAGCCGCTGCGGCTGGAGCTGCTGCTGCGGCTGGAGGAACTGCTGCTGCCCCCGCCGATACGGCTGGGACTGCGGTAGGACGGACCCCAGTACATGTGCGAACGGGTGCCGTCGTCGCGGCGTGCGACCTGCTCGTCGCACTCCTTCTCGTCACCCCAGTCGGCCAGACACTCCTGCTTGCTGGCGTAGGCGGCCTTGCGCGACGCGGTTGGCGGATCGCTGCAACCGGACATCGCCGCCGCGCCGATCAGGACCAGCGTGACGCAGGTGGAGGACTTGCGGATGCGGCGCGACATGAGGGCGCCATCATAGCGCCCCCGTTGTTCAGTGCACGACCGCCGTGGAGAGAAAGCGTACCTGCAGGCCGTTGCGCAGGCGGAAGGCGCCCTCGCCCAGATCCTGGGCGCCCTCGATCTCGGCGCACGTGATGTCGATCTCGCGGTCGCCGTGGCGCGCCTCGACGACGACGTCGTCGGCCGTGGTGTACTCGTCCGGCACCCGCAGGTAGCCGGTCGCGAAGAGCTCGCCGTCGATCATCACGAAGGCGGCATCGGTCATCGTTGCATAGAGCGAAGGCATGGTCGTTGGCGGGCCGCAGGGGCACGGGCCGCGAAAAGCGGCCCTTCTCGATAACGAATATGGGGGTCTTGGAGGGCAGTTCAAGCACCCCGGGACAGGACGCGGCAGGCGCTAGGCGACGAGCGCGCGAACGAAGTTGGGCAGCGCCATCGCAGCGCGGTGCGTGTCGCCGTTGTAGTACTGCAGGTGCTTCAACCCGCGCTGGGCGACGCGCCGGTCCACCTGCAGCGTGGTCAGCGAGCGCGGATCGAGCGTGGGCGAGCAGCACGCCATCATCCACAGGCCGCCGTAGAGCGGGATGGCGGTCAGGTAGGGCGTGACGACCGCGAAGGCGGTGCGGAGCTTGGCCAGCGTGGCCTGGATGCGTTCCGGGTGCGCGACGGGGCTGGCAACGTGCAGCGTCAGTGCGCCGGTGGGCGTCAACCGCGCAGCGCAGGCGCGGTAGAACTCGGCGGTGTAGAGCTCGGCCGACGGCCCACCCGCGTCGGTGAGATCGAGCACGATCAGATCGTAGTGCGCGGTGTCATTCCAGACGAACGCAAAGCCGTCCTCGATGCGCAGCGTTAGGCGCGGATCGTCGAAGGCGCCGCGATGCACATGGGCGAGATACTTGCGCGCGATGTCGACCACGGCCATGTCGATCTCGACCAGCGTCACGGCCGTGATGGAGGGATGCTTCAGCAGTTCCTCGGCCGACCCGCCGTCGCCGCCGCCGATGACCAGCGCGCTGGTGGGCTGCGGATGGGTGATCGCCGCCGGGTGGATCAGGTTTTCGTGATAGAAGAATTCGTCGCGCTCGGACGTCATGAAGTGGCCGTCGAGGCGGAAGAGCTTGCCGAACGTGACGGTCTCGTGAACGTCGACGGTCTGGAACGGCGTGCGGAAACGTTCGAACTCGCGCACCGAGCGCACGAAGTGCGCCCAGTCGGGCGTCAGGTATTCCGTCAGCAGGCCCGGCGCGACATCGTCGGTCGTCAGCGCTGCACCGCCCGCGGGCTTGTCAGGCATGGCTACCACCGCGCCTGATCGACTGGAAGCGCACTTCCGTCGGTTTCAGGGCACTTTCAAGCGCATGGAACACGTGTTCAGCCTTGGCCGTGTTGTCGGTATGGAGATTACACACGTAGACGTCGACCGTGACAAATCCGGCTTCGGGCCAAGTATGGATCGCGATGTGGGATTCGGCCAGCAGCACCGTGCCGGTGACGCCCTGGGGCTCGAACTGGTAGAAGCTCTCACCCACCACGGTGAGGCCCGCGGCGCGCGCGGCGTCGACGCAAAGCTGGCGCAGCGCATCGGCGCGGGTGAACATGGCCGTGTCGGCAGGACAGCCGTACCACTCCCCCAGAAGATGGATGCCGTCCATGCGTTTGATCCCTTCGAGATTCACCATGAACCAACGCGCCGGACGGAAAGCGATGGCCTGCAAACGTGTAATTATTGCACATTGAACATGCAGCAGCGATAATTTGCGGCTCTCCCGAACATCATCCACGGCCCGCCGCTTGTAGGCGCGCAGCCATTTCGTTGCAACATTCGTTCGCCATTCTCGCAGACTTTTCGATGACCTCCTGCTTAGCCGCAAACGCGCCCGATCACGATCTTGCCAATGCGATTCGCGAGCTTGGGATGTTTGC
>JANNNM010000262.1:0-1452 GCA_031398535.1 Betaproteobacteria bacterium
TGCGACCTCGACTTCGTGCCACTGGTGGCGCGCAAGATGAAGATCCACGGCGCGCTGTCCAATTCCTTCGGCTTCGGCGGCACCAACGCCACGCTGGCGTTCCGCATGCTGACCTGATCGTCGCGGCGGTGCCGTTGCGGCCGCCGCATTCATTCCTTCGCATCCCATGGCCCTGATCGTCCAGAAATACGGCGGCACTTCGGTGGGTACCACCGACCGCATCAAGAACGTCGCGCGGCGCGTTGCGCACTATCACGGCCAGGGGCACCAGGTGGTGGTCGTGGTGTCGGCGATGTCGGGCGAGACCAATCGCCTGCTGGGCCTCGCGAAGGAAATTTCCGCCACGCCCGATCCGCGCGAACTGGACGTGATTGCCGCCACCGGCGAGCAGGTCACGATCGGCCTGCTGGCCATCGCGCTGCAGCAGCTCGGCATGAAGGCGCGCAGCTACACCGGCGGCCAGGTGCGCGTGCTGACCGACAGCGCCTTCACCAAGGCGCGCATCCTGTCGATCGACGAAGGCAACATGCGGCGCGATCTCGACGCCGGGTCCATCGTGATCGTGGCGGGCTTCCAGGGCGTGGATGCCGACGGCAACATCACCACACTGGGCCGCGGTGGCTCGGACACCTCCGGCGTGGCGCTGGCCGCGGCGCTGAAGGCCGACGAGTGCCAGATCTACACCGACGTCGACGGCGTCTACACGACGGACCCGCGCATCGTGCCCGAGGCGCGGCGCCTCGACACGGTCACCTTCGAAGAAATGCTCGAGATGGCCAGTCTCGGCTCCAAGGTGCTGCAGATTAGGTCCGTCGAGTTCGCCGGCAAGTACAAAGTGAAGCTGCGCGTGCTGTCATCGTTCGATGACCCGGAGGTCACGGGCACGGGCACGCTGATCACATTCGAGGAAGACGACACCATGGAACAGGCGATCATTTCCGGCATCGCGTTCAATCGCGACGAAGCCAAGATTTCGGTGATGGGCGTGGAGGACAAGCCCGGCATCGCGTACGCGATCCTCGGCCCGGTGGCCGCCGCCAACCTCGACGTCGACATGATCGTGCAGAACATCGGCGCCTCGGGTCACACGGACTTCTCGTTCACCGTGAACCGCAGCGAGTACGCCAAGACGCTGGAGGTGCTGGAGAAGGCCCGCGGCCAGCACTTCACCGCCCGCGAGTTCATCGGCGACAACCACATCTGCAAGGTGTCGGTGGTCGGCATCGGCATGCGCTCGCACGTGGGAATCGCGTCGAAGATGTTCAAGGCGCTGGCCGACGAGGGCATCAACATCCAGATGATCTCCACCTCCGAGATCAAGGTGTCGGTCATCATCGACGAGAAGTATCTCGAGCTGGCCGTGCGGGTGCTGCACAAGGCCTTCGAGCTGGACCAGGCGCCGGCGTAGAAATGGGGTCAGGCGCAGAAATGGGGTCAGGCGCAGAAATGGGG
>JANNNM010000341.1:0-1351 GCA_031398535.1 Betaproteobacteria bacterium
CTTCCCGGTGGCCCCGGCCATCCTGGGCGTCGTACTGGGCGGAATGCTCGAGGAAAATTTCATCACCTCGATGATCAAGGCGGACGGCAACATGCTGGCGTTCTTCATGCGTCCGCTGGCCGCCACACTGGGCGTGCTGACGCTGGCGGCGTGGTTCCTGCCGCCGGTCATCCGGCGCATGCGGGCGGTCGCCGGGGCCTGATCGCCCCCGCCCCGGGGGACCGCGCGCCGGCGCGGTTTGACCCCCCGTGGTGCGGCGCGGTAAAATCCTTAGGTTTTGGCGGGCGGATTTCCGCCGCCGCGGCATTGGCCGTCCTGATGGCAGGGTGGCGGACCGCGCCGGATCCCCTGCGCCAAGGCTTGAAACGGTCCCTGTCAATGCGCGGCAAGTTCGTCGTCGGCAACTGGAAAATGAACGGCGGGCTCGCCTCGAACGCCGCGCTGCTGACGGCGCTGGCCGGGGGCTGGAAGGTCGGCGCGGGCAGGAATGTTGCGGTTTGCGTCCCGTACCCTTATCTGGGTCAGGCGCGCGACGTCCTGGCCGGGACCGCCATCCGGTGGGGAGCGCAAGACGTCAGTCCCCATGGCTCCGGGGCGTTTACTGGGGATGTGGCGGGCGGAATGATTGCCGAGTTCGGTGGGAGCCTCGTGCTGGTAGGACACTCGGAGCGGCGGCAGGGGCACGGCGAGACCGATGCCACGGTCGCGGCCAAGGCCGTGGCGGCGTTGGCGGCGGGTCTGGTGCCGGTCGTATGCGTCGGCGAAACACTGGCCGAGCGCGACGCCGGTGCGACGCAGGCCGTGGTGGCCCGGCAGTTCGACGCCGCGGCGGCAGTACTGGGGCCGAAGCTGGCGCTGGTGGTGGTGGCCTACGAGCCGGTCTGGGCGATCGGCACCGGGCGCACCGCGACGCCGGACGAGGCGCAGGCCGTCCATGCGTTCCTGCGGGCGCGGCTGGTGGCGGGCGGGGCGCCGGACGTGTCGCTGCTGTACGGCGGCAGCGTCAAGGCAGCCAATGCCGCTGCGCTTTTCGCCATGCCGGACATCGACGGCGGGCTGGTAGGGGGTGCAGCACTCGACCCGAATGAATTTTTGGCCATTGCCGGTGCCTGAATCGTTGGGCGACGGGCACGGGCGGAGTAACAGGAAACATGGCAATTTTCGAATCGTTGTTGTTGTTGGTGCATATCGGCGTGGCAGTCACGCTGTGCGTGCTCGTGCTGTTGCAGCATGGCAAGGGTGCGGATATGGGCGCGGCGTTCGGCAGCGGCTCCTCGGGCAGCCTCTTCGGGGCGTCCGGTTCGGCCAACTTCCTGTCGCGCAGCACGGCCGTCCTGGCGGTGGTGTTCTT
>JANNNM010000378.1:0-2317 GCA_031398535.1 Betaproteobacteria bacterium
GCGAACCTCAGGCCCGCGGTGCTCTATCCCGAGCTCGTCGGCGCATCTTCGCTCAAGCCCGAAGTCGTCTCCGGTCTCGACATCCTGATCATCCGTGAGCTTACCGGCGACATCTATTTCGGCGAGCCACGCGGCCGCCGCACGGACGCGGGGGGCCACGACGAGGGCTTCGACACGATGCATTACAGCGTGCCGGAGATCGAGCGCATCGCGCGCGTGGGCTTCGAGACGGCGCGCAAGCGCAGCCGCAAGCTGACGTCGGTCGACAAGGCCAACGTGCTCGATACCAGCATCCTGTGGCGCGAAGTGGTCACGCGTGTCGGCGGCGAGTACCCGGACGTGGCCCTGTCGCACATGTACGTCGACAACGCCGCGATGCAGCTCGTGCGCAACCCGAAGCAGTTCGACGTGATCGTCACCGGCAATCTCTTCGGCGACATCCTGTCGGACGAGGCGTCGATGCTGGCGGGCTCCATCGGGATGCTGCCCTCGGCGTCGCTCGCGGCTTCCGGCAAGGGGCTCTACGAACCGATCCACGGTTCCGCGCCGGATATCGCCGGGCAGGACAAGGCCAATCCGCTGGCGACGATGCTGTCGCTGGCGATGATGTTCCGCTACACCTTCGCGCGCGCCGATGTGGCCGACCGGATCGAGGCCGCGGTGCGCACGGTGCTGCGCGCGGGCCTGCGCACCGGCGACATCGCGCTGCCGGGCGAAGCCACGGTCGGCACGCGCGCGATGGGCGATGCTGTTGTCGCAGCCTTGCGGGCGCCGTGATGGCCGCGCGCGCGCCTGTCATCCGCATCCGCCGCGCCGACCCGGCCGATGCCGAGGCCGTCATGGCCGTGTTCTCCACGCCACGCGCCATGGCCGGGACGCTGCAACTGCCGTACCCGTCGGTGGAGATGTGGCGCAAGCGCATCGCCGACCAGGGCCC
This sequence comes from Betaproteobacteria bacterium, assembly GCA_031398535.1. Lineage (GTDB taxonomy): Bacteria > Pseudomonadota > Gammaproteobacteria > Burkholderiales > Casimicrobiaceae > VBCG01. The sequence goes on from JANNNM010000378.1 coordinate 938, forward strand.
GGAAGATTACATGCTGGTCGCGGAGGTCAAGGGCGAGGTCGTCGGCAATCTCGGTCTGCATCCGGCCGGGCGCGCACGCCGCCGCCATGCCGCAAGTGTGGGCATGTCGGTGCGCGATGACATGCAACGGAAAGGTGTGGGCACCGCGCTGCTGCGGGCCGCGATCGACATTGCCGATCATTGGCTCAACTACACGCGGCTCGAATTGACCGTCTACGCCGACAACATCGCCGCGGTGACGCTCTACCGCAAGTTCGGCTTCGTCATCGAGGGCACGCTCGTCGCCTACGCGTACCGCGATGGACGCTACGTCGACACCTACACGATGGCGCGACTGCGGGTACCGGCGGCGCCGCCGGCAAGCGGCACGACGCAGGCGCCGCAACGCACGCAACGCACGCAGCGCAAGGCCACGAAGACGACGCGAAAACGCACGGCCCCCTGAACGGCCGCAGATCGTTGAATCGTTTCGTCGAAGCATTGAACATTGGAGAGCAGCAATGATGCGAACAGGGATTGTCGGATGGCGCGGGATGGTGGGATCGGTGCTGATGCAGCGCATGCTGGAGGAGCGCGACTTCGAGCACATCGACCCGGTGTTCTTCTCGACGTCGAGCGCGGGGGGCAAGGGCCCGGACATCGGCCGCGCCACCGGGCCGCTGCAGGACGCGAGCGACATCGAGGCCTTGCGCAAGCTGGACGTGATCATCACCTGCCAGGGCGGCGACTTCACCACCGCGGTGTACCCGAAGCTGCGCGCCACGGGCTGGAACGGCTACTGGATCGACGCCGCGAAGACGCTGCGGATGCAGGACGACGCCGTGATCATCCTCGACCCGGTCAACCGCAAGGTGATCGATGAGGCGCTGGCTAAGGGCGTGAAGAACTACGTTGGCGGCAACTGCACGGTGTCGCTGATGCTGATGGCCGTGGGCGCGCTCTACAAGCGCGATCTGGTCGAGTGGATGTCGGCGATGACCTATCAGGCCGCTTCTGGCGCAGGCGCTGCCAACATGCGCGAGCTGTTGTCACAGATGGGCGTGCTCGAGCGTGCGGTCGCTGGCGAACTGGCGGATGCTTCCTCGGCGATCCTCGATATCGACCGCAAGGTCGCAGCCACGCAGCGCTCGGGTGAGTTCCCGACCAGGAACTTCGGCGTGCCGCTCGCAGGTTCTCTGATCCCCTATATCGATAAGCAGCTCGAGTCCGGCCAATCCAAGGAAGAATGGAAAGGCCAGGCCGAGACCAACAAGATCCTCGGCCGCGAGCAGTCGCCGGTGCCGGTGGACGGCATCTGTGTGCGCATCGGCGCCATGCGCTGCCACTCGCAGGCGCTGACCATCAAGCTGACGCGCGACGTGCCGCTCGACGAGCTCACCG
>JANNNM010000425.1:0-8040 GCA_031398535.1 Betaproteobacteria bacterium
CGGCGAAGCGCTGCCTCGAAGGGCTCGTTTTCGCGGACGCGGACGCTCGGCATGGATGTTGTTTCCTGTCTTGATTCTTGATCGGGTTTGGGAGTGTGGACTGGAGCCACGGGCCGATTGATCGGCAGCCCGCTACTATAGTCGAGTTCGGGAACGGCTGCAAGCCCCTGTATGATTTCAGGTTTTCGACCATTCTGGCAGGGCTGGCATGCGAGTACTGGGCATCGAGACGTCGTGCGACGAGACCGGGGTGGCCGTGTACGACACGGACCACGGCCTGCTGGCGCACGCGCTCCATTCCCAGGTGGCCATGCATCAGGAATACGGCGGCGTGGTGCCGGAATTGGCGTCCCGCGACCATATCCGGCGGGTCGTCCCGCTGATCCGGCAGGTGCTGGCCGACGCCGGGCTCGACCTGGCCGCCATCGACGGCATCGCCTACACCGAGGGGCCGGGGCTGGCCGGGGCGCTGCTGGTCGGCGCCGGCGTGGCCTCCGCGCTGGCCATGGCGCTGGGCAAGCCCGCCATCGGCGTCCATCACCTCGAAGGCCACCTGCTGTCGCCGCTGCTGGCGGCGGACAAGCCGGCGTTTCCGTTCGTCGCCTTGCTCGTGTCTGGCGGCCACAGCCAGCTGTTCGATGTCGAAGGGGTGGGGCGCTACCGGCTGCTGGGCGACACGCTCGACGACGCCGCGGGCGAAGCCTTCGACAAGACCGCCAAGATGCTGGGGTTGCCCTATCCCGGCGGTCCGGCGCTGGCCGCGCTGGCCGAGCGCGGGACGCCCGGCGCCGTGCGGCTGCCGCGGCCGATGCTCGATTCCGGTAACCTCGATTTCAGCTTCTCCGGCTTGAAGACCGCGGTGGCAACGCTGGCGCGGCGCGAAGCCGGCGGCGGTGCGCCCGAGGCGCTGGACGACGCGCGCAAGGCCGATATCGCCCACGAATTCCAGAACGCCATCGTCGATGTGCTGGTTGGCAAGTCAATGGCGGCGCTGGCCGCCACCGGGCGCTCGCAGCTGGTGGTGGCGGGCGGTGTCGGGGCCAACCGCAGCCTGCGCGTGCGGCTGGTGCGCGACCTGGGCGCGCGGGGCGCCCGCGTGTACTTTCCTGATCTTGAGTTCTGCACCGACAACGGCGCGATGATCGCGCTGGTCGGCGCGTTGCGGATGTTGCACGCGACCCCGCGCGATACGGCGTTCGGCGTGCGGCCGCGCTGGGAACTGTCGTCGCTGGACGCGGCTTAGGTCGCCGCCAGGAAATCGAGCAAGCGGTGCGTGAACACCGCCGGAAATTCGTTGGGGATCGAATGCGCGGATTCGTCGATCGCGGCGAAGGTCGCGCGCGGGATCGTTTTCGCGAACGCGGCGCTGGAGGCCAAGGGAAACAGCAGGTCCTGCGCGCCGGCCAGCACCAGCGTGCGTGCGCGGATCGCGGGCAACTCGGCCGCTGCATCGAATGCCGCAATGGCGGCGACCTGTTGGCGGAAGGATGCGGTCGTCTGCTGGTACGGATAGCCGGCAGCCAGCTTCACCAGCGCATCCGCGGTGGCCGCATTGTCGAAGAACTTCGTGGACAGCACCCAGTAGAACAGGTTGCGGAACCACGTGGCGCGGTCGAGCGTCCCGAAGAGCTGCACCCACGTGCCGAAGAGATCGTTGTTGCGCGCGCTGTTGACCGGTCCGGTGGCCGCCAGCACGAGGTTGTCGACGAGGTCCGGGTAGTGCACCGCGCACTCCATCGCGATCATGCCGCCCATCGAATGGCCGACCACGTCGACCTTGGTCAGTTCGAGATGACGCACCAGCGCCATCGTGTCGTCGGCCATCGTGCGCATGCTGCTGCCGGCATCAAGCGGCGTGGTGCGGCCGCAGCCACGATTGTCGAACACGATCACCTGCCGCGACTTCGCGAACGGTTCGATCACCGGCAGCCAGAACGCGTTGTCGGCGGCGAGCCCGGCGATCAGCAGCAGCGGTTTCCCGCGCCCATGGACCTCGAAGTAGAGGTCCACGCCGCCATGCGCGAACGTTGGCATGCAGCTTCCGTCAGGTGCGCCCGATCGAGCGCTCCTTGCCGTCGAGCAATTGCCGGATGTTGGCGCGATGCCGCCAGAACAGCAGCACGCAGATGGGCACCATCGTCCATGCGATGAGCACGTTGCCGAACACCCAGAACGCGCCCAGCGGCAGCAGCACGGCGGTGGTCAGCGCGGCCAGCGACGAGATCTTGAAGCCGAAGGCCATCGTCGCCCACACGACCAGCAACGCGAGACCCAGCGGCCAATGCAGCGCGAAAACGATGCCCGCGGCCGTCGCCACGCCCTTGCCGCCCGCGAAGCGGTGGAACACGGGGAAGAGGTGGCCGAGGAACACGGCCAGTGCGGCCGCCGGCACGACCCAAGGCAGGCCGCCCGCGTGCGGCAGCAGCCATTGCGCGAGAGCGACGGCGACAAAACCTTTCAGGCCGTCGCCGGCCAGCGTGAGGATCGCGGCCTTCTTGTTGCCGGTGCGCAGCACGTTGGTGGCGCCGGGATTGCCGGAACCGTATTCGTGCGGATCGGGAAGCCCGAACGCGCGGCTGACGACCACCGCAAACGACACGGACCCGATGAGATAGGCGCCGGCAACGATGAGGAGGGCGACGGTCATGGCGGGTCCGTGGGGGCGCTGGTGCAGGGTAGAATCCGCAACGATTCTAGCGCAACAGCCCTGCAGCCGCCGGATTTCGCGGTACGGTCAATTCGCTGCAGCGCACCGCAATCCCAACCGGCACTGCCCGCCCAGATTCCCCGCCATGGACAAGATCTTCATCCAGGACCTGCGCGTCGAGACCCGCATCGGCGTCTACGCGTGGGAGCGCCACCTGCCGCAGACGATCCGCCTCGACCTCGAGATCGGCATGCCGTCGGCGCAGGCGTTCACGTCGGGCGAACTCACCGACGCGCTCGACTACAGCGCGGTGGTGGGGCGGCTGGTCGCCTTCGCCAAGGACGCGCCCGCGCCGCTGCTCGAGCGGTTCACGCACGATGTGGCGCAACTGGTGCTGGTCGAGTTCGGCGCGCCGTGGGTCAAGGTGCGGGTGGCGAAGCTGGGCGCGCTGCCCGGCGTGCGCGAGATCGGCATCGAGATCGAGCGCTCGCGCTGAAACCGGTGCTGCTCAGGCCATCGCGTCCACGCGGATCGGCTTCAACACCCGCTCGAGATCCGCGGGCGTCATGCCCACGAGGTAGCCGCGCCGTCCGCCATTGATGTAGACGAACGGCAATGCGGCGATGGTCGACTGCAGGTAGACAGGCATCGCCTTGCGGGTACCGAAGGGGCTGGTCCCGCCCACCTGGTAGCCCGAGTGCCGGTCGGCCTCGGCCGGCACGCACGGCGCGACGGTCTTCACGCCCAGCAGCCGCGCCAGCGTCTTCAACGATACTTCGCGGTCGCCGTGCATCAGCATGACGAAGGGACGCTTCGCGTCGTCCTCCAGCACCAGCGTCTTGATCACCGCATGTTCATCCACCCCCAGTTCGCGTGCGGACACCGCGGTACCGCCGCGCTCCTCGTAGTCGTACGGGTGATGCGTGAACGCGACGTTGTGATCGCGCAGCACGCGCACCGCGTTGGTGGTGGGGAAGCGTTCCTTGCTCATGCGAACCTGCGGCGCGGCCGTGTCAGGCGTAGGCGACGATCGGCACCGACCACGGTTCCGGCCAGTGGATGCCGAAGGGCAGCCACGGCTCGTCGGCCACGCGGATGCGCGCAAAGCCGGCCGCGGCGAAATCCTGCTTCAAGGCGTCGAGCGAAAAGAGCCGCATCTCGAGCGTCGAGCCTGGCCCGCCGTGGAAGACGAGGTCGTCAAAGCGCTGCACGCGGCCGTCCGCCGTCGTGTTGTCGAGGATCCAGCGGCCGTCCACTTCCGCTAGTTTCCAGTCGTGCAGATCGGGAAAGTGCTCGCGCGTGGCGGCCTCGAGGCAGAACGGCACGGTGAAGATGAACTTGCCGCCTGGCTTCAGCATCCGGCGTACGTTGACGAAGGCGCGTCCCACCGGCGGCAGCACGTGTTCGAACACATCGCTGGCAATCACGAAATCGTAGCGGCGCTCGCGCGACGCGTCGATCTGCGTGATGTCGACGCGGGGTTCCGTGTGGTACCACGTGTTCTCGTAGGCGAAGGCCGCGGCGAGCGGCCGCGCGTAGGCGTCGGCGTCGGTGAGGCCGATGCCGGTGACGTCCGCACGTGGCGTCAACGCGGTCAACACGGCAGGCCGGCCCAGCACCTCGCGCGTCACCAGGTAGGCCATCGCGCGAAAGCGCACCGTGGATCCGCAGCGCGTGCAGGACGGGACCTCGCGCGACAGTTGCGCCAGCGTGCCGCTGTTGGCGGTGCCGCACAGGTTGCAGTGGAACGGGATGGCGGCGCCGGGCGCGACGGCCGCGGGGTCGCCGCCATCCTGCGTTCGCCAATGCCGCCGCGACTGCCAGTGCAGCATCTGGCGCCGGGCGAAGCGCGAGGCGGCGGCGAGGGGGCTCATGAATGGGGTCGAGGGGGACGCGATGCGCCCGGATTGTACGCGACGCGTGCCAGCGTCAACCGCGCGGATGATGTTGCGCGTGCAGCCGCTTCAACCGCTCGCGCGCCACGTGCGTATAGATGGTCGTGGTGGTGATGTCGGCGTGGCCCAGCAGCAGTTGCACGACCCGCAGGTCCGCGCCGTGGTTCAACAGATGCGTGGCAAACGCGTGCCGCAGCACATGCGGCGACAGTGCCGCCGCAGGAATGCCCGCGCCCACGGCCAGCCGCTTCAGCAGCGCCCAGAACGCCTGTCGCGTCATCGGTCCCTGCCGCGAGGTGAGAAACAGATGATCGTTCTTGCCGTCGCCCGCCAACCCCGGCCGCACCGTATCGAGATACTGCTGCAGCCACGCTACCGCCTCGTCGCCCAGCGGCACCAGGCGCTCCTTGCTGCCCTTGCCCAGTGCGCGCACCACCCCGGCGGACAATCCGACCTGCGCGATCTTGAGGCTGGTCAATTCCGACACCCGCAACCCGGTGGCGTAGAGCGTCTCCAGCATCGCGCGATTGCGCAGGCCCAGCGGCGTGTTGATATCGGGGGCGGCCAGCAGGGCCTCGACCTGGGCTTCAGACAAGAGCTTCGGCAATCGTCGCGGCTTGCGCGGCGCGCGCACCCGGAGCGTGGGGTCGTCGCGGATGGCGGCGCGTTCCATCTGCAGCCGGTAGAAGCGGCGCAACGTCGAGAGCCGCCGCGCGACCGACGTGGCCTTGGCCCCATCGCCGTATTGCGCGGCCAGCCAGCCTTCGACGGCGCCGCGATCGGCTTCCAGCAGGCCGCGGCCTTCGAGCCATGCCGCCCACGCCTTGAGATCGCCGCGATAACTGTCGAGCGACGTGGGGGCGAGGCCATCCTGCAGCCACAACTGGTCGCAGAAGGCGTCGATCAGCGTGGCGTCGGTCGGACTCATCCGTTCACTTCACCGCGGTCACTTCTCGGGCCCCATGACGTAGTCGGGCAGCCACGTCACCACTTCCGGAAACACGGTGATGATGGCAATGGCGACGAGGAGCATCGCGAAGAATGGCAGCGACGCCATCGCAATGACATTGCTGTCGCGCCCGGTCATGTTCTGCAGCACGAACAGATTGAAGCCCACCGGGGGCGTCACCTCGGCGATCTCCACCAGCATCACGATGAAGATGCCGAACCAGATGAGGTCGAAGCCGGCCTTCTGGATCATCGGCAGCACGACGGTGGACGTGAGCACGATCATCGAGATGCCGTCGAGCGCCGTGCCCAGGATCACGTAGATCACCGCCAGCACGGCCATCAGCGTATACGGTGCGAGCTGCAACGCATCGACCCATTCGGCCAGCGCGCGCGGAATGCCGGTGTAGCCCATTGTCATCGACAGGAACTTGGCACCCGCCAGGATGAACATGATCATGCACGACACGCGCGTCGCGCCCATCAGGCTTTCAGAGAAGTTCTTCCACGTCAGCGACTTGCCCCACCAAGCCAGCGCCAGCGCGCCGAGCACGCCATAGGCCGCGCATTCGGTCGCCGTGGCCCAGCCCTGGACCAGCGCGACGACGATGAAGATGATGAGCAGCGCGCAGGGAATGAGTTCGCCGGAGGCCTTGATCTTGGCGGCAAAGGACATGTCCGGTTCCGGCGGCGGCGTGCGGTCCGGGTTGCGCCATGCCCACCACATGATGTACCCCGAGAAGAGCAGCATCAACAGCGCGCCGGGGATGAAGCCCGCGAGGAAGATGCGGATGATCGAGGCCTCGGCGGCCACGGCATACACCACCATGGTGATCGACGGCGGGATCAGGATGCCGAGCGTGCCCGCCGTGGCCAGCGAGCCCAGCGCGATCTTTTCGTCGTAGCCGCGCCTCAGCAGTTCCGGCAGCGCCACCTTCGAGATCGTGGCGCAGGTGGCGGCGGACGACCCGGATACGGATCCGAAGATGCCGCAGCCGAGGATGGTCGTGTGCATTAGCCGACCCGGCACGCGATTGAGCCATGGGGCGAGGCCCGTGAACATCTGCTCGGACAGCCGCGTGCGGAACAGGATCTCGCCCATCCAGATGAAGAGTGGTAGCGCCGCCAGTTCCCACGACGCGTTGGCACCCCAGAACGCGGTGAACAGGTTCTTGGCGGTGACCTCGAGCGGCAGGCTCGTGAAGAGCGCCATGCCGATGCCGCCGGTCAGCGCCAGCGATGCGGCAATCCACACGCCGGAGGCGAGCAGCGCCAGCATCACCAGCAACAGCAGGCCGCCGATGCCGACGAGACTCACGACACGACCCTGCGCGCCAATGTGCTCACAGGTCCTCCGAGAAATCGCCGCGCGCGTGGCGCTCTTCGGCCGCCGTGATGTAACTGGGCGTACCGCCGCGCAGCACCACGACGAGTTCGTCGAGGACCGCAACCAGCAGCAGTACGGCTCCGATGACGAAACTCATCTGCGGGATCCACAGCGGAATGGCGATCATGCCGTTGGCCATGTCGTTGAACGCATAGCTCTCGTAGACGAATCGCAACACGGCGAAGACCAGGAACCCGATGGACGCCGCCATGATCAGCAGGCAGAGCGTTTCCATGACGCGACGCGCTCCCGGCCCGAATCGCTCGAGCAACAGCAGCACGCGGACGAAATCGCCGCGTTTGAACGTGTGCGCCATCGCCAGGAACGCTGCCGCGGCGCAGAACCACGCGACGATGTCGTCGGAGCCACCGGTGCGCATGCCAAGCTCGCGCAACACGGTGCCGCCGATCATCACGACGAATATCGCGAACACAAAAAACGCCGCCAGGTATCCGGCGGCGTCGTACAGGAAGTCAAGCGACTTGCGCATCATTCCTGCGGCTTGCGATGGCTCTTACATGCCACGGTAGGTGTCGATGACCTTGCGTCCGTCATCCCCTGACTTGCGCTGCCACTCGGCGAGCATGTAGTTGCCGACGCGCCGCAGGTCGGCCATCAGCTGCTCGGTGGGCTTCTGGATGTTCATCCCCTTGCCTTTCAACTGGTCGACGTACCAGCCGTTCTTTTCCTCGGAGAGCTTCCAGCCGCGGGTTTCCGCGTCGGCCGCGGCCTTCAGCAAGGCGGTCTGCGTCGGCTTGTCGAGTGCGTCGAAGGCCTTCTGGTTGATGATGACGGCGTTCTTCGGCAGCCAGGCTTGCGTGTCGTACCAGTTCTTGATGTGCTCGTAGGTCTTCGAGTCGTACCCGGTTGCGCCGGAGGACATGTAGCTGTCCATCACGCCGGTGGCCAGCGCCTGCGGCACTTCCGCCGCCTGCACGGTGATCGGTTGCGCGCCGACCAGTTCCGCGATCTTGGCGGTGGCGGGGCTGTAGGCACGCCACTTCAGGCCCTTCATGTCGGCGACGTTGGCGAGCGGCTTCTTCGAGTAGATGCCCTGCGGCGGCCACGGCACCGTGTACAGGAGCTTCATGCCTTGCTTCGCGAGCTTGTCGTCAAGCGCCTTCTTCGATGCCTTGTAGAGCTTGAACGACTCGCCGTATGAC
>JANNNM010000445.1:0-2348 GCA_031398535.1 Betaproteobacteria bacterium
GGTGGCTGAGGAACACGAAACCGCCCAGCACAGGTTCTTGACGATGGCCTCGTCGAAGGTGAGCTTCTTGTAGCGCACCGCCGACTTGTCCTTCATCGGGTCAGCCGTATACACGCCGTCGACCTTGGTGGCCTTCAGCACGATGTCGACGCCCATCTCGCGGCCGCGCAGAGCCGCCGCCGGGTCGGTGGTGAAGAACGGATTGCCGGTACCCGCGGCGAAGATGACGACGCGCCCTTCCTCGAGGTGACGCAGCGCGCGGCCCCGGATGTAGGGCTCGGCCACCTGGTCGATCCGCAGTGCCGATTGCACGCGCGATTCGACGCCGGCGCGCCGCAATGCGTCCTGCAAGGCAAGCGCGTTCATGATCGTGGCCAGCATGCCCATGTAGTCGGCGGTGGCGCGATCCATCCCGGCCGCGCCCGGGGCCACGCCGCGGAAGATGTTGCCGCCGCCGATGACGATGGCGATCTCGACACCGGCGCGCGTCACGTCGCCGATCTCGGCCACGATACGGTCGATGACCTCGCGTTTGATGCCGTACTGGTCGTCACCCATCAGGGCTTCGCCGGAGAGCTTCAACAGGATCCGGCTATAGGCAGGCTTGGCCGGCGCATGGTCGGCGGATACCGGATCGAGCATGGCAGTGGAGGCGGCGTCGGGCGGATTCATGCGGGCTCCCTGATGGTGGTTCCTGCAGCGGCAGAGACGATGTTGCCTTGGTGCGGCGCCGCGCGCGCCGGCTCTCGGGCCGGGACGCGCGGTTGGTGCGGAAGACTGCAGCCGGAGGCTACGTGCTACGCCTTGGCCATCGCCGCCACTTCGGCTGCGAAATCGTCCTTCTTCTTCTCGATGCCTTCGCCGACGACGTAGAGCGCGAAGGACTTGACCGACGCATTCTTCGACTTCAGGTATTTCTCCACCGTTTCGTCGGGATTCTTGACGAACGGCTGGCCAAGCAGCGTGACTTCGGCCAGGAACTTGTTGACGCGGCCTTCGACCATCTTGGCGACGATGTCGGCCGGCTTGCCGCTTTCGGCGGCTTGCGCGGTGTAGATCGTGCGCTCCTTCTCGATGAGGTCGGGCGCGACTTCATTGCGCGAGACCGCCACCGGACGGATGGCGCCGGGCGCAGCACCTGCCGCCACGTGCATCGCGATGTCGCGTCCCACGGCGTCGTCGGCACCGTCGAACTCCACGGTGACGCCGATGCGGCCGCCGCCATGCAGGTATTGCGCGATGCGGCCGGTGGTCGCAAAGCGCTCGAAGCGGCGCATCGCGATGTTCTCGCCCAGCTTCTGCACCAGCGCCTGGCGCACCGTCTCCACCGTACCGCCGTCGAGCGGCAACGCGGCCAGCGCCGTGACATCGGCCGGCTTGTGCTGCGCAATGATTTCCGCGAGCTTCTTCGCGAACGCGATGAAGTCATCATTGCGCGACACGAAGTCGGTCTCGCAGTTGACTTCGATCATCGCGCCCGTCTTGGCATCCGGCGCGACGAACGCGCCCACGATGCCCTCGGCGGCCACGCGGCCCGCGGCCTTGGAGGCCTTGGCACCGCTCTTGATGCGCATCAGTTCTTCGGCCTTGACGAGGTCGCCTTCGGCTTCCGTCAGTGCCTTCTTGCATTCCATCATGCCCAGCCCGGTACGCTGGCGCAGTTCCATCACCATGCTTGCGGAGATGTCCGCCATGTTGCTGCTCCGTATTCGTTGTTCGGCGCACCGCACCCTGCCAGTGAAGGCGGGCGCGGTGGCTTCTTGAGGGGATGCCTAGACCTTGGCTTCTTCGGCGACTTCGACGAACTCGTCACCCGACTGCACGATCTCCTGGATGACCGTGCTCTTGCCTTCAAGGATGGCGTCGGCTGCACCGCGTGCGTAGAGGCGGATCGCGCGGCTCGAGTCATCGTTGCCCGGGATCACGAAGGCGATACCTTCGGGCGAGTGGTTGGTATCCACCACGCCGATGATCGGGATGCCGAGCTTCTTCGCTTCAGTCACGGCAATCTTGTGATAGCCGACGTCAACGACGAACATGGCGTCTGGCAGCGCCACCATGTCCTTGATGCCGCCCAGGCTCTTCACCAGCTTGTCGAGTTCGCGCTTGTGCGACAGGGCTTCGCGCTTGGTCATGCGCTCGAGCGTGCCGTCCACCGCCATCTGCTCCAGGTCCTTCAGGCGCTTGATCGACGCCTTGACGGTCTTGAAGTTGGTGAGCATGCCGCCCAGCCAGCGATGGTCGACGAAGGGCATGCCGGCGCGCTGCGCTTCTTCAGCCACGATTTCGCGGGCCTGGCGCTTGGTGCCGACAAAGAGGATGGTGCCGCGGTTGCTGGCCAGCTGACG
>JANNNM010000453.1:0-4768 GCA_031398535.1 Betaproteobacteria bacterium
AAGGGGCCAGGCTCGCGCAATAAAGGTGCCAGGCTCGAATTTTCTGGTCGAGTTGCTTGGCTGCCCTAAGGCGGTTCCAAGCAAATTCGAGCCTGGCCCCTTTATTGCGACCCTGACCCCTTTACTGCCGGCTTCATCAGCGGCAGGAAGACCAGCACCACCAGCCCGAACGCCGCGTCCATCGCCAGCGTGACCGGGTAGCCCCAGCGGACGATGGCCAGGCCCTGCCACCACGACGTGTAGCTGATCACGAGGTTGGCCATCGCCATGTAGGCGGTGAACTGCGTGGCGGCCACCGCGCGCGTGGTCACGTCCATGAACAGCGCCGAACGCACGCCGTAGTAGAGCCCCTGGAAGATGTTGAACGTGATGGTGGCGAGCCAGAACGTGGTGACGAGCCCCGGCGCCGCCTGCGGACGGTTGGGCAGCAGCACATCCACCGGCAGGATCCACTGCGCCTGCTGCATCGTCCACGCCAGCCACAGCGTGGGGATCACGGTCAGGAAGATGAAGAGGGCCAGCATGCGCCGACGTCCGAAGCGGTCGGACAGCCAGCCGCCGGCGACGCACGCGAACGCAAAGGCAATCGTGGAGACGAGGTTCAACTGCGCGACTGCGTTGTCGTCCATCCCGAGTTCGACGGCCAGGTTCGACTGCAGCGCCAGGCTCAGCGCATACGCACCGAAGGGCAGCAACGACACGAACACGCCGACGAAGGCCGGCCGCGAGCCGGTGAACGCGCGCCACGCATCGCGGACGAAGAGGGCGAGATCACGGGCGACCCGCGCCAGCGCGCTGCGCTCGGAGGGCGCCCGCGGGGGCCCGGCCTTCTCCTGCAGCGGCAGCACGACGAACAACGTGACGAGCAGGATCGCGCCGACGACAAAGAGGTAGGTGGTCTGGAACGGCACCACCGCAGCAAGGAACAGCACCCCCGCTCCACCGATCGCCTGGCCGATGGAGGCGCCGGCGAACATGAAGCCGTTGGCGACGCCGCGTTCGTGCTCGGGCAGCACGTTGACAGCCAGCGCGTCGATGGCCACGTCCTGCGTGGCCGCGAACACGTTGTGCACCAGGATGATGATGGTCAGCAGTCCCAGTTCGGTGCTGATGTTGACCGGCATCGCGACCAGCAGCGTGGCCATCATGCCGATCTGCGTGGCCAGGATCCACAGCCGCCGCCGGCCGAAGCGATCGGACGAGAACGTGTCGACGAAGGGCCCCGCCACCCACTTGAACGCCCACGGCAGGTACAGCGACGCGACGAACGCGCCGATCGCCGCAGGCCCCAAGCCCTGTCGCCGCATCTGCGTGGCCATCGCGACCGCGGTGAAGCCGAGCGGGATGCCTTCGGTGACATACAGCGAGAAGAACGCCACCAGCCGACCGTTGCGCGTGGCGAGGAGGTCGGGGAAGGGCAGCCGCATCCGGCAACGCTAGCACAACACGTTGATTTCGTGCCGACGCGATCGGTACTGACCTTCCCGGAATTGGCTACACTGGAACGCTTCTGCAGCACGCGGCCGGGGCTCGGTCGCCCTGCCCGTCACCCGGGAAACTCACGATGGCATTGATCGACGCAGCGAGCATCACCCACTGGCACGCCCACATCTACTTCGACGCCGCCTCGCGTGACGCGGCGTGGGATTTGCGCACGCTGGCGGCCGCGCAGTTCGGCGACAGGGTGTCGGTGGGGCGCTTCCATGAGCGGCCGGTCGGGCCGCACCCGATGTGGAGCTGCCAGTTGTCGTTCGCGCCGGCGTATTTCGCCGAGGTCATGAGCTGGCTGGCACTGAACCATGGCAGCCTCGACCTCTTCGTGCATCCCAACACCGACAACGAATTGCGCGACCATCGCGACTGCGCGGTCTGGATCGGGCACCACCACACGCTCGACCTGAAGGCCGTCGGCGGCTAGTGCCCTGTTACAGGCCACTAGGTCAGCAACGCCACCGCGCCGGAGAACGTGAAGAATGCCAGCGCGGTCGACACGAGGATGATCCGCGCGACGCGGCCGTTGTCGGCCCCGAAGCGCTCCGCCAGCATGGCCACGTTGCTGGCCGACGGCAACGCCGCCACCAGTACGATCACCGTCAGCGCGTAACGGTCGAGCGGCACACCGAGGTCGATGGCGGCGATGCCCACCGCCAGCACCAGCAGCGGATGCACGACCAGCTTGATCAGCGCGATCGGCACATAGTCGGCCAGCGGTGTCGCGTCGCGGCTTTGCATCTGCGAGCGGGCCAGCACCGCGCCGATCGTGAACAGCGCGACGGGCGAGGCCGAGTCGGCCAGCAGGCCGATGGTCTGGTCGACGGGCTTCCACAGTGCGAGTCCCAGCGCGGAGGCCACGCCGCCCAGCACGATGGACCATGGCATCGGATTCGCGGCCACGCCCTTCAGCGCATTGCGGACCGCCACGCCGGCGCCGTGCGTGCCAGCCGTCGACAGCCGCGACAGCGCAATGCACAGCGACGACGTGAACAGCAGGTCCACCAGGATGGTGACGATCGCCGGTCCGGCGGCGGCCGTCCCCAGCAACGCCACCAGCAGCGGCACGCCCATGTAGCCGGTGTTGGGAAACACGCCGACCAGCGTGCCGAACGCCGCATCGTTCCACCCGATGCGCGCGCTGCGCGTGACCGTGATCGTGAACGCCACCATCACGATTGCGCACACCAGGTACACGCCGGCGACGCCCGGGTTCAGCAATTGCGCCAGCGGTGTCGTCGCGCCGAAGCGGTAGAGCATGCAGGGCAATGCGAAGTACAGCACGAAGGTATTGAGACCTGGAATCGCGGCCAGCGGCATCAGGCTGCGCCGCGTGGCGACGTAGCCGCACAGCACCAGCGCGAAGAACGGAAACGTGACCAGCAGGATGGCGAGCAATGCGGCCCTTACATCGGCACGACGTGCTGCCACAGCGCCGCGCGCGGCGTCACGCCGTGGCCCGGCCCGGCGGCCACGTCATAGTAGCCATCCGCACAGCGCATCGTGGTGTCGACGAACTGCAGGTTGCGGTCGAACACGGAGTGCTGGTATTCGTGATACGGGCATGCGGGCAGCGTCGATGCCGCCGCGAGGCTGGCCGCGAGGAAGATGCCCACGCCGATCGTCGCGTGCGGGATGACCGCAGCGCCGCCATCGTGCGCGCGCCGCGCAATGGCGCAGAACTGCGACACGCCGGTGTGCGCCATTTCCGGCTGCACATACGCAAGTCTTGCGTGGTCGAGGCGCAGCGCGGCCTCGTACTCGTTGCGCCATTCCTCGCCGCCGGCCACCGGCAAGCCGGATTCATTGGCCACGCGCGCCAGACCGTGCACGTCCTCCGGCGCGCAGGGCGCCTCGATGAAGTAGGGATTTGCGGCGGCCAGGTCGCGGGCGAGCGCCAGCGCCTCGTCGGCCGGATACTGCCAATGCAGGTCCACCATCAGGTCCGCGCCAGGGCCGAGGGCTGCGCGCAGTGCGTGCATTTCCGCCGCCACACCTTCGCGCGACACGACGGCCGCGTACTTGATGCCGCGGAAGCCCCGGGCGTGCCACTGCTGCGCCAGTGCCACGCGCTCGGGCAGCGTCGCCATCGGCAGGCCGGAGACGTAGGCGGGAATCCTGGTGACGCGCGCGCTACCCAACGCATGCGCCAGCGCCACGCCGGCGCGACGCGCCTTCACGTCCCAGAGCGCGATGTCGATCGCCGCCAGCGCGTCGCCGTAGAAGCCGCCCGAGCCGCCGCGCACGCGCATCAGGTCGTAGAGCTCGTTGTAGATCGCCGCAGGGTCGTCGGCGGTACGCCGCAGCACGATCGGGATCATCACGTCGCGGAGCAGCGCCACGACGGCATCGGGCGCGATGATGCCGTAGGTCTCGCCCCAGCCGACGGTGCCGTCCGCGGTCGTGACCTTGACCAGCACGGAGCGATCGACGGTCGGGTAGATCGTGCGGTTGCCGCGGCGGACGAAATAGCCACGCTCGTTGACCTCTTCGCCGGGACCGAGCGGGCCGAGATAGGGCGTGTCGCGTGGCAGCGCGACGACGATGGGTTCGACGGCGCGAATGGAGGAAGGCTGCGGCATGGAGGGGCGAAGTATAGCCAAGGCCCCTCCGGTACTTGACATACAAATGAGAATCATTATCATTGACAAGCCGAACCCTCTGACCCTGCCAGGATTTCTCCATGAACGATGCCACCATCCCGCTTCCCGACGCGCCCCGGGCCGAGGCGATCATCGCCGGCACGCTGTGCCTGATGAGCTGCTATGTGCAGCATCCGGTTCCGCTGTACGCAGAGCGGGTCGCGGACAACCTGAACCGGATGGCGGGGGCTGCCGCACTCACGCCCGAGTTGCGGGCGATCTGCCGGCGGCTGGCCGAACGCTGGGATGCGATCCGCCAGGAAGCAGGTCAACGCGTCGAGCGCGGCGAAATCGTGGGTGACCAGCGTGCCTTCCATTGAGGGCGACCGCGTGCTCGCCGCCCTGGGCGCGCGGGATCCCGAGACCCTGGTCGGGCCGCTGCTATGGCTGCTGACGCGCCTCGCGCGGGGTCACGGCGCGGATCCGGCGGGCGATCAAATGATGGGCATGGTGGTGTCCCACCTGACGGCGCTGGCCGCGCACCCCGGCGTGGCCACGGAACTGCGTCTTGCGGCCGGCGCGTTGGCGATCGAGCACCGGCCCTGCGGCCGGATGCGCTGACGCGGGGGAATCAATAGTAGGGCAGCGTCCGGCGCGAACACAGGCTAAGCCAGCGGTGCATCGCACGCCGGATC
>JANNNM010000454.1:0-3554 GCA_031398535.1 Betaproteobacteria bacterium
AAGGGGCCAGGCTCGCGCAATAAAGGTGCCAGGCTCGAATTTTCTGGTCGAGTTGCTTGGCTGCCCTAAGGCGGTTCCAAGCAAATTCGAGCCTGGCCCCGTTGTTAGCCTGGCCCCTTAATTGCGACCCTGACCCCTTTACAGCAGCGACTTCAGGTAATCGAGCTTGGCCGCGTAGATCTGGTGCTCGCGCTGCGTGGTGCTGCTCTTCATCGCGATGGTCAGGTGCGCCCGTGCGGGCTCGAGTTCGCCCAGGTTGAAGTACGCCAGCGCCAGCCAGAAGTGGAACTCGTGATACGCGGGTGCTCGCGCCACCTCCTGCGCAAAGGCTTCCTTGGCCACCCGCAGGTTGCCGTCCTGCATCGCCACCAGCCCGCGGTTGAAGTGGCTGAACGCGGGTTCGGGATCGAGCTGCTTCAACCGCGCCGCCAGCTGCAGAGATTCCGGCTCGCGGCCGAGGTCGTTCAGCACCAGCACCTGATTCGACATGGCCTGCGTATAGGCAGGATCGCGCTCGAGGACATGGGCGAGGACGGCATGGGCCTGGTCCAGATTGCCGTGACGACGATAGATCGCACCCAGCGTGTTGTAGGGCATCAGCAGGTCGGGGGATTGCACGATGGCCTCGCGCGCCCACCAGTAGGCATCGTCGACGTGCCCGCGCGACAGCGCCTCCACCGCGCGGTTGTTCATGAACATCGCGACGATCACATCCTCGCTGATCGTGCGGGCCTGCATTGCCCGCATGTCCTGCTGCGGCATGAAGTCGATCGTCATGCCCGTGCTTTCATGCGGCTTCTTGCCGACGCGCACGCCGTAGCCGCCGTCGTCCGTGGCCCGCCGGCCCAGCGTGATGTTGACATGCCCGATAGCGACATAGATGTCGCCGGAGCGCGCCCAGGCGTCGTCGACGAACACCTTCTGGTATTGCACGTGCTGCCCCAGTTCCTTCGCGAAGGCGGCAGTCATGATCACCAGCGACAGGCAGTTGCCCGACCGCGCGGCAAAGGCCTCCGCCGCATTGCGGGTCGTCTCGGTGTCGTACTGCAGCTTCAGCTCGCCCGACGTGTAGAGCGCATCGACCAGCGCCCGTTGCCGGCCCTTGGACCTCATCGGACCCTCGACGTTGGCTTCGAGGTAGCGGCGCATCTCGGGACTGAGCGCGAAGATGTCGCGCGCGTCGATGCGCTCGGTGGCAGCAGCGAACATCCGGTCGCTGAAGAAGCGATCGGCCCGGTGATCCGTCGGCACGGTCGCGCACGCGGCAAGCAACACGGTAACCAGCACAGCGGCCAGGATCTTCAAAAGGCGCCTCCCTATGGTGAAAGGCCTGCCGGACATTCTAGTCCCGAATCCGGGGACCTGCATCGCGTGCCGCGCTCAGGAGCATGCTCGCCGGTTCAAGCGCAACGACCCGGCGCAGTCACTCCTTGCCGATGATGGCAAGTCCCTTGCGCATCGGGACTTCCGAGATTCGCACCATGCCGCTCAGCGGTTCGTCCATCTCGAGGATGATGAAGATCGCACCCGCCACCGACAAGGCGCACAGCAAGAGCGCCATGACCACGGTTCCGTTGCGCGGCGGTGCCAGGATCCCGAAGCCGAAGAAGATGAGCGTGAACCATGCCACGACCACCACGAGCAGCGGCGGTGAGATCGACCCGTGTTGCTGCAGCAGCAGCAGGCCACGATTGGCGCTCACGACGTCGATCAGGGCAAGCGCCTTCGTGCGCAAGTCGCGCTGCTCGTCGCTGCGCGGCGCAAGCGCGCGGATGCCGGCCGCAACATCCTCGATCCGGTTTCCTGTCGAGGGCGCCTTCAGTTGGGACAGCCCAGCCGCGTCCTGCGCCACCAGTACGTCGACGACCTGCTCGTAGTTCCTGCGCAGCGCACTGCGGATCTCGATGGTTTCGGCACCGTAGCTGGCCAGCGTACGGTCGAGCTGAACGACCGTGGCTGCCGCCTGCGTCAGTTCATCGGACATCCGGTCGAAGGAAGCCTTGGCCGACGACACCAGCAGACCCAGCACCAGCGCCGCCATCGTGGCGATCACGCCCAGCGCGGCCTTCACCGTGTCCTTCGACGGGTCGCTGAGGTGGTGCGCGGGCAGGTGCCGCCGCAGGGAAAGGCCGGCGGCCGCGCCTCCGAACACGCAAGCGAGAACGATCGCAGCGATCGCGAGTGCGGTCATTGCTGCAAGCCCAGCAACCATGCGGGAACGGTCACCATCGGAACACCTCGGGTGGGCATTGGACTCACCTTACTTGATCGCCGTAGTCTACCCACCGGGCCGCGTGCCCGCGATGGCGGCGGTCGACAAGGTCGCGGCGCCAGTGAATTCATCAATACGCGGCGCCCGCGATACCGGCTGACGGAACGGCAACAACGCTGGCGCCGAGATCCTTCAGCAACCGCTTGAAGTCGGGCGACACCATGATGGCGGTCCCGGCCGCCGCGCGCAGGCGGTCGACCGCCTCGGCGGGCAGGACGAAGGATGTGGGCTGCAGGTTGAGGTAATCGCGCTCGGCCTTGTCCGGCAACGCTGCAAACGAAACGTCGATGGCGTAAACCTCCGCGTTGGGCGGCTGCACCACCTTGCACACCGGCCCATCGGGGATCGTGGCGCACTTGGCCAGTTCACGCACTTCCCGGCCCAACCGCCAGCGTGCCTCGATGTCCTTCAGTTGCTCGACCGCTTCGTAGGAGTAATGATCAATCGGTACGCCCGTGGCCTTGATCAGCACGTCGAAGACGCCCGGCCCCTGTTCCGACGCATCCCAGTGGGTGGGCGGCGACGACAGCGAATTGACGACGAAGACGATCACGCGCTTGACGTGATCGAGCGGCGTGGGCTGGCCCGCGCCATGCATCGCTTCCATCAACTGGAGCGCATCGAGAACCCCGCGCATGCCCACGTTATCGGACACACCGCCGTCGACGAGGTGGACATAGGGACGCAGCTTGCTGTCGGCGTAGGGCGCGGCCTCCTTCAGTTCCCGGATCACGCGCGCCGCCGGCCGCGGCGGATGAGGGTGGTCGACGAACTGCGTCACCCACGCTGGAATGTCATATCCGCACGTGCCGCCATAGTTGTTGATCGTGACGGTCGACAGCACCACCGGCACGGCCGACGAAGCCGCCGCTGCGCGGGAAAGCCGCACGGCGTTCAGATCGGAGCAGAACACGTTGAAGATGGTCTGGTTGAACACGACGCGGCCCCCGGTAGAGATGTCGGTGGCTGATGCAAGGATGTACGGACCTTTGCCGCGAGCGAGGTCCCCAAACGTGGCCCCGTTAAACAGGATCTCGTCGTAATAATTGGCCGCAAGTTCCGAGCGGCCCCAACCCGTCGACACCAGATTGCTCCAATACTTGGGACTGAACGCACGGGCGATGAGCTCTCCCTGGACGTTGCGCTTCAGGAAGCGTTGCTCGTAGTCGACGAAGAGTTATTCGCCATAGAGGCCGTAGGCGAGCGCAGTGAAACTGCCCCCGGAAACTCCCGTGATCACGTCCACCGCGTCGAGCAGGCGAACCTTGCGCCCGTCGGATCC
>JANNNM010000529.1:0-11117 GCA_031398535.1 Betaproteobacteria bacterium
CCTTCTTCGAGGCGCTCTACCAGTTGCACATCGCGGCCATCAAGCCGCCGGCGGGTGTCACCGTCGTGATGGGGGCGGAACCGGCCGCACCCGCGCAACCGCCGGCGCCGGTGGCTGCCGTCACCAATGTCCACGACTTCGTCAGCGAAATGGCCGTCGGTACATGGCTTGCCTTCACCAAGGAAGCCGGCACGGTCAATGCGCGGTTGACGTGGGTGAGCCCCCTGCGCACCAAGTACCTTTTCACCAGCCGGTCGAAGGCGCGTGCCTTCGTCTACACGCCCGAGGAGCTGGCCTACGAGTTCGGCGCGGGCAAGATCAACCTGGTGGTGGAACCGGTGCCCCTCTTCGATCGCGCAGTCAGCGCCGCGCTCGACACGCTGGCTTCGCGCCAGCCCGCGCCTGCAGGCACCGCCACGCACTGAACTTGCGGATCGCGCCGACCCGATTCCCCCGCGCAGGCGATAATCGCGGATGCCGCGCGCCGTCGGCGTCCCCGCTTCACCCGGAGTCTTCATGCCGTTTCGCCTGCTGCAGGTGTTCCTGCTTGCGTCCATCACCGTCGCAACGGCAGCCTTCGCCCAGCTGGGCGGACCGCCGCCGCCCAATCCCCGCGAGATCCTGCAGATGTCGAAGGAAGCCAGTGGCGGCAGCGCCTGGGATGCGTTGCGGAGCCAGCACAGCAGCGTCACGATCCAGGCGGCGGGCCTCACCGGCACCGCCGAGCGCTGGAGTGACACGCTGACCGGACGGTCGCGACTCGACTTCAGCATCGGTCCGCTGAAGGGCGCGGGCGGGTTCGACGGCCGGAACGCTTGGACGCAGGACGAGGCCGGCGTTGCGCGGGCCGAGACGGACCCGACCGCGCGCGAACTGGCGGTCAACGCGTCGTTCCGCGACCGGCTGGCATTCTGGTATCCCGACCGCGGCGCGGCGCTCGTGTCCTACAAGGAACGGACCAGCGCCGACGGCGCCGACTTCCACGTGATCCGGATCACGCCGGAAGGCGGACGCGCCTTCGAGCTGTGGATCAATGTCGAGACGCGCCTGATCGAGCGCCTGGTCGAGCGCGAGGCGCAGGCGGTGCGCACCGAGATCTACATGGACCTGCGCGACGTGCAGGGCGTGAAGATTCCCTTTCGCGTTCGCGCCACGCGCGAAGACCCGCGGCAGGACGAAGTGTTCGTCGTCGACGCGATGCAGTTCAACCGGCCGCTGGCCGGCGTCACGTTCACGCAGCCGCCGCCACCGAAGCCCGACTTCGCGTTTCCCGCCGGGAAGGCCTCCGTCTCCGTGCCCATCGAGATCGTCGATGGGCACCTCTTCGTGCGCGTGCGCATCGACGGCAAGGGGCCGTTCCGCATGCTGCTCGATACCAGCAGCATCAACGTGCTGCTGCCCGACGTTGCCCGCACGCTGAAGCTGCAGGCTCAACCGCCAACCCCCGGCCGCGGAGACGGCAGCGTGGGGGTGGTGCGCGCGGCCCGGATGGACATCGGCGGCGTGGTCATCGACAAGCCGGTCTTTGCGACGTTCGACCTGAAGGAATTCCTGCGCCGCGTGGAGGGCGTGGACGACGTCGCGGGTGTCATCGGCTTCGAAGTCCTGAAGCGGATGCCGGCCACGATCGACTATGCCGCGGGCAAGCTGATGCTGCACGATCCGGCCACGTTCAGGTTTGCCGGCAAGGCGGCCGGCGTGCCGATCACGTTCCGCGGCACGATGCCGCAGGTCAAGGGCCGCGTCGACGGCATCGACGGCAACTTCGACATCGGCACCGGCGCCCGCGGCTCGTTGACACTGGCCGCGCCCTTCGTCACCGCCAACGATCTCGCAACCCGTTATGGTGCTACGCAGGCCGTGATCGCCGGCGCCACGCCCAAGGGCCCGGTGCGGGGCCAGCTGACGCGCGCGGAGAAACTCGATATCGGCGGCGTCGCGGTCGGCAAGCCGGTGACGGTGCTGGTCACGGCGCCCGAACCCGAGCCGGGCGCGGAAGCGGATGCGGGCAGCATCGGCTATGGCGTGCTGCGCCGCTTCACGCCCACATTCGACTACGCGCGCAGCGTCGTGTACCTCGAACCCGCGGTCGCGATGGCCGAAGCCGACGCATTCGAACGCGCGGGCCTGTGGCTCGAACGCGGACCCCGGGGCTTCGTCGTCGTCGATGTCGTCGCCGACGGGCCTGCCGCAGCCGCCGGATTGAAGGCCGGCGACACGATCACCGCCATCAACGGCAAGGGCGCCGGTACCCTGACACTGGCGGCCGCGCGCGCGGCAATGCGGGGTGCCGCAGGCACCAAGGTGCGCCTGCGGACCGGGCCGGCGGGAGAACGCACGCTGGTCCTGCGCGATTTGATCTAACATCGGGTTGCGTGGGCGACCCCGCCCGCGCCAGCCAGGAGCGGCCCGCATGACGAAGACCAAGAGTGGCATCCATTTTCCCGTTCCCAAAGGCAAGCAAGGTGCGCCCGTGGCACCTGCCGCCGTCCGCCGTCCCGCGGTCACCGTGCCGCGCGTCGCCGTGCGCACCAAGGCCAGCACCAAGGGTCGCTGACACTGCCCTGGCCGGCCCTGGCGCAGTGGTGGCCGCCTGATGCTGCCCTCGCTGCCGATGTTCCTGGGCGTCGTCGGGCTGACGGCACCGCTGTTCCTGCTGGTCCTGGTCGGGTACCTGTTGTCGCGGTGGGGCGACTGGCCCAAGCCGGCCTCCGATGCGCTCACCCGGTTCGTGTTCGCGGTGGCGATTCCCGCGCTGCTGTTCCGGCTGATGAGCGAGTTCCCGCGCCTGCCCCCGGTGGATGCGCGGATCCTGTTCGCCTACTTCGGGGGCTGTGCCCTCACCTACATCGTGGCGCGCGTGGTCGCCGCGCGCGCGTTCAGGATGGACGGCACGCAGCAATCGCTGTTCGGGATGGGCACCATCTTCTCGAACAGCGTGCTGCTCGGCATTCCGCTCGTCAAGGTCACGCTCGGCGACGATTCGCTGCCCGTCGTGTCGCTGATCCTGATCTTCAACTCGCTGCTGCTGTGGACGCTCGTCACGATCTCGGTGGAATGGGCGCGCAACCGCGACCTCTCGGTGCGCGGCATCGGTCGCACGGCGAAGGAGGTCATCACCAATCCGGTGGTGGCCGGCATCCTCCTCGGCACCGCGTTTGGCTTCACGGGACTGACCTTGCCCGCCCCCATCGACCAGACGTTGCAGCTGATGGGCCAGGCGGCCGTGCCGATGTCGCTGATCGTGCTGGGCATGGGTCTCGCCGAATACGGCGTGCGTGACGGCTGGCGACCCAGTCTCGCGATCACCGCGATGAAGCTGACGCTGCTGCCGCTCACGGTCTACGCGCTGGGGCGCGCGATGGACCTGCCGTTGCGTGAATTGCGCACGATCGTCGTGCTGGCATCGTTGCCGATCGGCGCCAACGTCTACCTGATGGCACGGCAGTTCAGGTCGATGGAAGGCCCAGTCGCCGCCAGTCTCGTCTGGTCGACGCTGGTGGCCGCCTTCACCACGCCGTTGCTGCTGGCGTTCCTGCGCTGACATGGCGCTCAAGGCCACCATCTGCAAGGCCACGCTCGGCGTCGCCGACATGGATCGTGCGTACTACGGCACCCATGCGTTGACCCTGGCGCTGCATCCGTCGGAAACGGCCGAGCGGATGATGGTGCGCGTGCTCGCCTTCGCGCTGCACGCCAGCGACCGGATGGAGTTCGGCCGGGGCATCGCCACCGACGACGAACCCACGTTGTGGGAGCGCGACGATACCGGCCGCATCCTGACCTGGATCGAAGTCGGGCTGCCCGACGAGCGCGTGCTGCGACGCGCGGCCGGGCGCGCCGACGAGGTGATCGTGTACGCGTACGGCGGCCGCGCGGTCGACCTCTGGTGGCAGCGCAGCGCCGAGACCCTGGCCAAGGTGCGCAACCTGACCATCCATGCGGTGCCGCCGGACGCGGTGGCCGCGCTCGGCAAGTTGGCCGAACGCAACATGCAGCTCCACTTCACGCGCCAGGAAGGGTCGTTGTGGCTGGCGTCGGACGCCATGACCGCCGCGCTGCAGTTGATCCCCGTCAGCGTGCATGACGCCTGAGGCGCGACGTCGCCGTCATCGATATGTCACGTCGCGCTGCACCCTCTCGTGCGAAAATGAGACCTCCCTCCCCTCGATGCACGCGATGCCCAAAACCAAGTCAGCCAAAAGCTCCAAACCCGCCAAGCCCTACGAAGTGCGCAACTCGGTCATTCATGGTCGCGGTGTCTTCGCGATCGAGGAGATCCGCCGCGGCGAGCAGATCATCGAGTACAAGGGCAAGCGCTCGTCGTGGGACGAAGCGATGGAGCGTCCCGACAGCGACCCGGATGATTCCGCGCATACGTTCCTGTTCGAACTCGACGACGGCCGCGTCATCGACGCCCGCGTGCGCGGCAACGCGGCGCGCTGGATCAATCACTCGTGCAAGCCCAACTGCACGACGCAGGAAGACGAGAAGGGACGCGTGTTCATCGAGGCCAAGCGCAAGATCCGCGTCGGCGAGGAACTGAGCTACGACTATCGCCTGTCGATCGACGCCAAGCTGACCAAGAAGGAACGCGCCGCCTTTGCCTGCCGCTGTGGCGCCAAGCGCTGCCGCGGCTCGCTGCTGCTCGATTCCTGAGGCCGTCGCGGCGATCCGCCGCCGAAGCGCCCGCCTGCCCGGGCCGAACCTGCGGCCTGTCGGGCGGCAGCGCCCGCAAGTCCGCTCCGCCCGGGGGTGCCTGCCCCTGCGCCCTTACAATCACGGCGATGAACTTCCCTTTCCCGCCCGAGCGGCGACGTTGGCTCGGCACTGCGATGTTCGGCCTGCTGGCGCTTGTCTCCAGCGGCGCCGCGCTGGCCCAGGGACTGCCGCCATCGTCGTCCGCCGCCTCCTCCGGCCTGCCTGGCGCCGCGCCGCTGGCGGACCTGCCCACGGACCACCGCCTGCCCGGCCCCGATCCCCGCCAGTGCGGTGCCACCCGGTATTCGGCGCTGTGCGCGGAAGGCCGCTGGTCCGATTTCGCGCGCATGCGGGTCGAGATGAAGGCGCCGGGCTTCGTCGGCGTCTACAGCATGGAACAACCCGAGAACCGCGACGTCCACACCACGTACAGTGAAACGCACGGCAAGAAGCGCCGCGGCGGTGAAGTGGTATTCGTCAACGAGGACACGTTCGCCTACCGGTCGCGCGACAAGTTCGCAGCAACCGAGACCACGCTGGACGAACTGATGTCGTCGCCGATCCTCGTCACCCAGCTCGCCTCGCTGCTGCTCGACCTCGGCGCGCTGGTCGGCCCTGCCGAGATCACCGAGCCCCGGGCCATCACCGCGCGAAATGCCACGCAGTACCTGCGCACCGAGGCCCCCGGCATGGCGGCGTTGTTCGGCCCGCCGTGGGAAATGACGGGCTCCGTGCGCCCTGGCGAGAATGGCGACCTGTCATTCCGGCTGCGGCTGTCGCATCGGCCGGTGGACGGCCGCGGACGCCTGCAGGCCGGCAAGCGCGACGTGATCGAGCTCATCGGCACCGTGAATCACACCGACCGCCGCAAGAGGATGTCGGATACCTTCGACCTGGTGGGCTGGAAGCTCGTCAAGGCCGGCAACGAGCTTGAACCGGTCAAGACCATGGAAGAAGCGCGCCAGGCCGCAGGCGGGCGCTGACACCCCGACGGGCAACGATGCGTTGCCGGATGAGTGACGTGCGGGCACAATCGGAGACGGCAGAAGGACAGACGTCCGCGCGCCTTCACGAGGTTCCATCCCGAGACCATGGCCCGCAAACTCCGCTCCGCTGCTGCCGGCACCACCGTGATTGTCGAGCATACGTCGCGGGTGCTCGCCGACAATCCGCTCGCCGATCCCCATGTCCGCAAGTTGGCCGTCTGGCTGCCGCCCGGCTACGATGAAGGCACGGCGCGGGGCAGTCACGGCGGCAAGGGCAAGCGGTATCCCGTGCTCTGGGACCTGGTCGGCTTCACCGGGTCGGGCCTCGCCCACGTCAATTGGCGCCCCTTCGACGAAAACGTGCCCGAGCGCGCCGCGCGCCTGCTGCACGAGCGGCGGATGGGCCCCGCCATCCTCGTCTTCCCGGATTGCTTCACGGCCCTCGGCGGCAACCAGTACATCAACTCCTCTGCGATCGGCAACTATGCCGACTACCTGACACGCGAGCTCATCCCCTTCGTCGACCGCGAGTTCCGCACGCTGGCCTCCCGCGATCACCGCGGCTGCTTCGGCAAGTCCTCCGGCGGCTATGGCGCGATCGTGCACGGCATGAAGTACGCGAAGTACTGGGGCGCCGTCGCCGACCACTCGGGCGACGCCTATTTCGATTACTGCTATCTCACCGACTGGCCGCGCACGCTGAACGAACTCGACCGGTACCGGCGGCCGCAGCGCCGCCCCGGCCGGCAGCGTCCCGCGCCGGAGACGAGACCTCGGGCCGAGGGTTTCGACGATGGCCGCGTGCGCCGCTTCCTCGACGACGTGTGGAGCCGCGACAAGCTCTCCGATGGCGAAGCGCATGCGTTGATGGAAATCGCGATGGCGGCCTCGTATGATCCCGACCCCGCCGCGCCGCTCGGCTTCCGCCTGCCCGTGGACCTCGAGACCGGCGCGCTGCTGCGCAACCGCTGGGCCAGGTGGTTGCGGCACGATCCCATCCATATGGTGGAGCGCTATGCGGCCAACCTGCGCACGCTGCACGGCATCTACGTCGATTGCGGCTGGCGCGACCAGTACCATCTGCACTATGGCGCGCGATTGCTGTCGAGGACGCTGGCGACGCATGGCATCGCGCACACCTACGAAGAATTCGACGACACGCATTCGTCCATCGACTACCGGATGGACGTGAGCCTGCCGTTTCTCTATCGCAGCCTGAAACCCTGAAAGGTTGGTCATGAAGTCCACGATGCACGCACTCCTGCTGCTGATCGCCCTGGCGGCCGTTCTCGCGCATTCCCCGCCCGCCGCCGCAGTGGCCGCCGATACGGTCTCGTCGTCGTCCACCAACGCGGACTATGTACTCGGCGAGGAAGCGATCAAGGCCAGGGACTGGGACCGCGCGGTACAGCATCTCGAGATGGCGGCCCGCTCGGAACCCGGCAACCCCGACGTGCAGAACCTGCTCGGCTATGCGTTTCGCAACCAGAAGAAATTCGAACTTGCCTTCAAGCACTATCAGCAGGCGCTGAAGCTCGACCCGAAGCACCGGGGCGCGCACGAGTACATCGGCGAGGCCTACGTGCTGACCGGCAACACCGCCAAGGCCAACGAACACCTGGTCGCCCTCGAGCGTATCTGTGGCAAGAACTGCGACGAGTACCAGGACCTCGCGCGCGCCATCGCCAAGCGCTGACAACCCCGACCATCACCAGGGAGAAACGACATGCGTTGGGGTGACATGCGTCGCAGCGACAACATCGAGGACCGCGAATCCAGTGGCGGGGGCGGCGGCCGCATGCCGCTCGGCGGCGGCATGAAGCTCGGTGGCGGCGCGATGATCCTGGTCGTCATCGTCAGCCTTCTGTTCGGCGTCAATCCGATGCAGTTCCTCGGCATGCTGGACGACAGCGGCCCGGCCATGGCGCCGGCGCCTGCCCCCATGCCCGGCGGCGCACCGGGCCCCGGACCCGGCTCCGCCGCGCGGACACCGGCCGACCCGCAGAAGGAAATGGTCACCCGCGTTCTGGGCGACACCGAGGAAGTGTGGACCGCGCTCTTCACCGCGATGGGCTCGCGCTACGAGCCGCCCAAGCTCGTGCTGTTCCGCGGGTCCGTGGTCTCGATGTGCGGCAACGCCAGTTCCTCGGCCGGCCCGTTCTACTGCCCCGCCGATCGCAAGGTCTATCTCGACACGAATTTCTTCCGCGAACTGTCCACGCGCTTCGGCGCACCCGGCGATTTCGCGCAGGCCTATGTGATCGCGCATGAAATCGGCCACCACGTGCAGAACCAGCTGGGCACGATGCGCGAGTTCGACCAGGCCGCCGCCAGGATGGACGAGCGCCGCCGCAACGCCGCGACGGTGCGGCTCGAGCTGCAGGCCGACTGCTATGCCGGCGTGTGGGCGTTCTACGCGGCGAAGCGCAACCTGCTTGAACCCGGCGACGTCGAGGAAGGCATGCGCGCGGCCTCCGCCGTCGGCGACGACACGATCCAGAAGCGCACGCAGGGCTACACGGTGCCGGACGCCTTCACCCACGGCAAGGCCGAGCAACGCGTGCGCTGGTTCAAGGCGGGCCTGCAATCGGGCGACCCGCGCGTGTGCAACACCTTTGCCGCCAAGACCCTCTGACCTGCCCCCACCTGCGTCATGCCTGCCGCCCTCGCCTGCCCCGGATGCCGGGCGCCGATGACTGCCATCGAACTCGACCGAGTGCCGCTGGGCGCACTGACGGTCGACCTGTGCGCGCACTGCCACGCGTTGTGGTTCGACGCGATGGAGAGCCTGCAGCTTTCGCCGGCGGGCACATTGATCCTGTTTCGCGCCATCCACGCGGCGGGCACCGCGCCCCCGGCACGCCCGGGACCGCGTCTGCCATGTCCGCGTTGCGAGACACCACTCGACCTCACGCAGGACGTGCAGCGCAGCACGCGGTTCAGTTACCACCGCTGCCGCCGCGGCCATGGCCGGTACACGCCCTTTGTCCAGTTCCTGCGGGAGAAGAACTTCATCAAGCCGGTCTCGCCGGCGGAGCTCTCGCGCCTGAAGGCGCTGGTACGCGTGGTCCAGTGCACCAGTTGCGGCGCGCCTGTGGATCTTGAACACGACGCCGCGTGCCGCTACTGCCGCGCGCCGGTGGCCATCCTGGACACCGAGGCCGTGGCTCGCACATTGCGGGAGCTCGACCAGGCAGCGGCGCAACGGGCGGCCGTCAGCAATCCCGGCGCGGCCGCCGCCGCCGTCTTGGAGTCCGTGCGCTTCGAGCGGGCGATGGCCGCGGAGAGCCGCCACGCCGACCTCGCGCTGGGGATCGATGTGGTCGGCGTCGGTCTCGCCGTGCTGAGCGCCCTGGTCACGCGCTGAAGCCGTTTCCCGCCGGGGCTGCAACTGGCCTGCCCCGTTGTGCCGCGCTAAAATATCGGGTCAACGAACTCCGGAGTCCATCACCATGAATCGCTTCCATTCGATGGCGCTTGTCGCGCTGCTCGCCGCCGGCGCGGCCACCGCCCAGACCGCGGCCCCGGCGGCCGCTCCCGCCGCGACCTCATCGGTCCTGGCCGCGGCCAATTGCCCGAAGCCGGATGCCCACCCGGGCCGCCTCGCGTCGGATAACCAGCGCCGCGGCTGGGGCAAGGAAGTCATCGCGTGGGAAACCTGCGCGAAGAACTACGTTGCCGAGATCTCGGCCAAGGCTGACGAAGCCGTCAAGGCGGCGAATGCGGCCGTGGCGCGTTCGAATGCCGCCATCGCCGAGTACAACGTGATCGTCAAGGATCTGCAGGCGCAGCAGGACGCCTCGGTCAAGTAGCAGGTGCGTCAACGCGTCCCGGCGACGGCCGGCGCGCCGGATTCCGCCTAAGGATTGGGGGTTCGATCGACGCGCGCCACGACGCCATCGAGACACGTGACGACGGTGCGTTCCCGATCGCCGGGCGCGGATTCCCAGACTTGCCGCGTCACCTTCCTGGCCAGGCCCTCATCCAGTTCCTCGTAGGTTGACGTCGGCGCGCCCGCTTCGGCCACGAGGTCGGCGCAGCGGCGCGACACGTTGAAATTCTGCCGCACGCTCGGCTCGGCGTCCGGCGGCGCCGCCGGACCGTCCTGCAGGTCGATGTTCATCCACGCTACCACGCCCTTGTTGAAGCCCAGTGCGGTGTTGAGGTCGCTGCGGCGGTAGTGCCAGATCTCCACGGCCTTTTCATCGGCGCGTCCCGGGCGCATCTCCTGCGGATTGCCGTAAGCCTGGATGACGTAGGCCCGGGGCATGCCGACGATCACTTCCTTCCGTTTCGCGCGGCTCGCCCATTCGGCGTCGTCGCCGTCGCCCTGCGCGCCACCGGAATCGCGTTGGATATCCATCCGCGTGGCCTTCTGCGCCTCCGGACACGGCAACTGCTGGTAGGTCGTGCGACCGGCCTTGTCGACGCACTTGTAGACCTGCGCGGATACCGGCAACGCCAGCGCCAGCAGTCCCGCCGCGATGCACTGCACCCACGGCGGCGTCCGTCGCAGGTGCTGCGGACTCTTCATTTGACCAGGATCCTTTCGACATCGGCCACCTTGCCGCCGATGCAGCTGAAGCTCGTCCGCATCTGTGGATCGCCGGGCTGGGGCTCGTAGACGTAGCGATTGCCGGCCCCTACCACCGGCAGGGGGTCCTGCCGGTCGGCCGAGCCGATCTCCGCAAACACATGTTCACAGTACCGGCCGGCAAAGACGAATCGGCGATTCTGCGGGCCGCGCGTCGCAGGCTCGCGGGAGGCCGCGGCGCCGACGCCCGCGCCGACGCCAGCAGCCGCAGCGCCAGGCAATGTCTCGCTGCGCTGCCAGGCCACGTTGGACCCTGCAAAGCCAATCAGCGTGACGCCATCCTTCGTGCCGTACCGCCAGACCTCGGTCGCGTTGTCGGCGGGTTTCCCGGGACGGATTTCGATCGGCGCGCCCCGGGCCTGCAACACCCAGCGCTTGGGCATGCCGGGCACCACCTTGGCATCCTTCGCGGCCGCCTCCCATGCCCCCGCATCGTCGCGCGATTCGGCCTTCGGCAGCGCCAGGGCGCGCCCCGCCTGCCCGCCGGTGCAGGCCGAGTCCTGGTACGTGATGTTGCCGTCGGCGTCGACGCACTTGATTACCGCCTGCGCCAGTACGCCTCCGGCGCTGCAGAGCAGTGCCAGTGCAGCCAGGCCCGTGACGGTGGTTGCCATGCGGCGGCGAAAGCCCGATTTCATTGCGCTATGATGCCTCATCATGCCGATCAAGCGCATCCCGGGGCCGGCCGTCACGCCACAGTCGCGCTCCCCGCGCTGACTGCCGAAGGCGCCTTCACGATGCCCGCCCGCGCCATCGCCGCGGCAAGCCCCGGGGCCGGCGACACGTCCGCGGATGAGGCCGCCCACGCGATCGCGCGGGCGCTGCGCGAAGGCTTC
>JANNNM010000485.1:0-2048 GCA_031398535.1 Betaproteobacteria bacterium
CCAGTGGCCGGCCACTGCGCGAGATCGCCTGCCGTTCCCACGTAGCCGTACGCCGCCGCCAGGGTCGGCATGCCCGCCGCGATGCCGGCCTCGATGTCGCGCAGGTCGTCGCCGATGTACACGCATTGATGCGGCGCGCAGTCGAGCGCTGCCGCCGCATGCAGCAGCGGCGCCGGATGCGGCTTCGCATGGGGTGTCGTGTCGCCGGAGACGATCACGCCGGCACGCGCGGCCAGTCCCAATGCCGTGGTGACCGGCCCGGTGAAGCGCGCATGTTTGTTCGTGACGATGCCCCACTTGAAGCCGTGCCGCGTGAGATGGTGCAATACGTCGTCCACACCGGCGAAGAGCTGCGTGGTGCGCGCGAGCTGCGCCGCATAGTGGCCGAGGAAGGATTCGCGCAATGCCGGATAGCGCGGATCGTCCGGCGTGATGTCCATCCCCGCATGCAGCATCCCGCGCGCACCGGAGGACGCATGTTCGCGCACCTGCGCCACCGGCACCGGCGGCAGCCCGGCCTCGGCGCGCACGCTGTTGAGCGCGCCCGCGAGATCGCCGGCGGAATCGGCCAGAGTACCGTCGAGATCGAACAGGACTGCGGTGACCGGCAGGCGCCGTGCGGCGCCGTCAGCCGGCATGGGGTGGCGAGCGGAACGCCGCGATGTAGTTGACCGACGTGTCGGGTTCGAGCCGGTAGACCTTGGTCAGCGGGTTGTACGTCATACCGATCATTGCGGTGAGGTCGAGCCCGGCACGACGGGCGAATCCTGCAAGTTCCGCCGGGCGGATGAAACGCGTCCAGTCGTGGGTGCCGCGCGGCAACAGGTTCAGGATGTATTCGGCGCCCAGGATCGCGAATACATACGACTTGGGATTGCGATTGAGCGTGGAGAACACCAGCGTGCCGCCGGGCCGCGCGAGGCGGGCACAGGCGGCGACGATCGACGCGGGGTCGGGTACGTGTTCCAGCATCTCCATGCAGGTGACGAGATCGAAGGCAGCCGGATGCGCGGCGGCCATGGCCTCGGCGGCAATCAACCGGTACTCCACCTGTGCGCCAGACTCGAGTTGATGCAGTTTCGCGACACCGAGTGCCTTTTCGGACAGATCGATGCCGGTGACGCGCGCGCCGGCCGCCGCCATGGCTTCGGTCAGGATGCCACCGCCGCAGCCGACGTCGAGCACGTCCTTGCCGGCGAGGCCACCGGCGGCATCCGCGATCCATGACAGCCGCAACGGATTGATCTCGTGCAGCGGCCGGAATTCGCTTTCGGGATCCCACCAGCGGTGCGCGAGCGCGGAAAACTTGGCAAGCTCGGCGGGATCGGCGTTGGTCGTGGCGGTCGTCATGGGGTCAGGGGCGTGCCAAGTTGGCGTTGCCAGGCGCGGGTGCGATGCAGTAGGGCCTCGGTGTCGATGGTCTGCAGCTGGCGTTCACGCATGATTCTAGCGCCACTCACCCAGACGTCTGTCACGCACTCGCGGCCGGCCGCATGGACAAGGTGCGACACCGGGTCGAACACCGGCGACGTGTCGATGCCGCCCAGGTCGACCGCCACGAGATCGGCAAGCTTGCCCGGCTGCAGCGAGCCGATCATGGCCTCGAGGCCCAGAGCCTGCGCGCCATTCAACGTCGCCATCCGCAGCGCCGTTGCCGCGGGCACGACGGCGGCGTCCCCGGTGGCCACCTTGGCCAGCAGGCTGGCCAGGCGCATCTCCGAGAACAGGTCGAGTCGATTGTTGGAGGCCGCGCCGTCGGTGCCGAGGCTGACATTGAGGCCCGCGTCCAGCATTGCCTGCACGGGCGCGATGCCGCTGGCGAGCTTCATGTTGGACGCCGGGCAATGCACGACGTGGCTGCCCTGCGCCACGAGGATCGCGATGTCCGCAGGCGAAAGGTGCACGCCATGCACCGCGATGAAGGAGGGGCCGGTCACGCCGAGCGCATGCAGACGCGCCAGCGGGGTGACGCCCGTCGCGCGTAGTGCGTCGTCCACTTCGGTTCGCGTTTCGGCCAGGTGCGTGACGATCGGCAGGTCGAGCTGACC
>JANNNM010000505.1:0-2600 GCA_031398535.1 Betaproteobacteria bacterium
CTGAAGATCGACATGGCGTCCGCCAACATGAACCTGCGCGACCCGGCGATCTATCGCATCCGCCATGCGCGGCATCATCGCACCGGCGACGCGTGGTGCATCTATCCGCTCTACGACTACACGCATTGCATTTCCGATGCGCTCGAGCGCATCACGCATTCGATCTGCACACTCGAGTTCCAGGATCATCGGCCGCTCTACGACTGGGTGATCGGCAAGCTGGCCGAGGGCGGCCTGCTGGAGCGGCCGCTGCCACAGCAGTACGAGTTCGCGCGCCTCAACCTCACCTATGTCGTGCTGTCGAAGCGCCGGCTGATCGAGCTGGTGACGGGCGGCCACGTCGACGGCTGGGACGACCCGCGGATGCCCACGCTGGTCGGCGCGCGTCGCCGCGGCTTCACGCCCGAGGGTTTCCGGCTGCTGGCAGAGCGCACCGGCGTGTCGAAGTCCGACTCGTGGATCGACATGAGCGTGCTCGAGGATTGCATGCGCGACGATCTCAACGTCAGCGCGCCGCGTCGCATTGCCGTGCTCGATCCCGTCAAGCTCGTCATCGACAATTTCCCGGCGGATACGAGCGAGGACTGCTTCGCCCCCAACCATCCGCAGCAGCCCGAACTCGGCAAGCGCGCGTTGCCGTTGACGCGCGAACTGTGGATCGAGCGTGACGACTACGCCGAAGACCCGCCCAAGGGCTATTTTCGGCTCTCGCCTGGTGCCGAAGTGCGGCTGCGCTACGGCTACATCATTCGCTGCACGGGCGCCGAGAAGGATGCCGACGGCAACGTCACCGTCGTCCACTGCACCTACGACCCGGAAACGCGCAGCGGCACACCGGGCGCCGATGCGCGCCAGGTGAAGGGCACCATCCACTGGATCTCGGTCGCGCACGCCGTGCCGGCCGAAGTCCGGATCTACGACCGGCTCTTTCGCGTGCCGTTTCCCGGCGCGCGCAATCCGTGGGGCACCCGTGGTGAAGCATTGGCAGCGGAAGCACCCGTGGCGCCGGAGGCTCGCCTCGTGGTGGCCGGCGACGACGAGCCGGTGGCCGAAGTGGCCGAGCGCAACTATCTCGACGACCTGAACCCGGATTCGAAGCGCGTGCTGCGCTCCTGGGTCGAGCCCGCGCTAGGCACGGCCGCCGCCGAGGCCCGCTTCCAGTTCGAGCGCCACGGTTACTTCGTCGCGGACCTGGTCGACCACCTGCCGGGACGCGCCGTGTTCAACCGCGCGGTGACGCTGCGCGACTCGTGGTCCAAGGCCGCCGCCGGCTGAACCCGCTTGCCGGCGTGTCGTCGCCGGGCCCCTTGCGTCCGGTCCGGTCGTCCCCATTGTTGCTCCACGCGGGTCCATGCGCGCGCGCGCGGCGCTCGCGTTAAGATGGCGCCGCACTTTCCATTACGAGGCCGCAGATGAAACGAATCCTGCTGTTTGTCGCGACCAACATTGCGGTGATGGTCGTCCTGTCCATCGTCATCAGGATCTTCGGCCTCGACCGCATGGCGGGCCAGGGCCACGGCGGACTCCTCATCATGTCCGCGGTGGTGGGCTTCACCGGCGCCATCATTTCGCTGCTGACGTCGAAGTGGATGGCCAAGCGTTCCACCGGCGCGCACGTGATCGAGCAGCCGGGCAACGAGGCGGAAGCCTGGCTGGTCGAGACGGTGCGCAAGCTCGCCACCAAGGCCGGCATCGGCATGCCCGAGGTGGCGGTCTACGAAGGCGAGCCCAATGCCTTCGCGACGGGCGCGTTCCGCAACTCCGCGCTGGTGGCGGTATCCACCGGCCTGCTGCAGTCGATGAACAAGGAAGAGGTCGAGGCCGTCCTTGCCCACGAGATCGCGCACGTCGCCAACGGCGACATGGTGACGATGACGCTGGTGCAGGGCGTGGTCAACACGTTCGTGTTCTTCCTGGCACGCGTGATCGGCTCCATCGTCGATCGCGCCGTGTTCAAGAGCGAGCGCGGCAACGGGCCCGGCTACTTCATCACCGTGCTGGTGCTGCAGGTGGTGCTGGGCGTCCTCGCGCAGATCATCGTCGCGTGGTTCTCGCGGCACCGCGAGTTCCGGGCCGACGCCGGCTCGGCGCAATACCTGGGCTCACCCACGCCGATGGTGAACGCGCTGCGGCGCCTGGGGGGGGTGGAGCCCGGCGCGCTGCCCGAGAACATCAAGGCCTTCGGCATCACCGACAAGGCCGGCTTCATGGCGCTCTTCTCGACGCACCCGCCGATCGAAGTGCGCATCGCCGCGCTGCAGTCGGCCCGTTAGGCGCTCCGCGATGCAATTCAAGATCGAGGTGCAGGACGAGAAGGGCATCTGGAGCGATGTCTTCGACGACGACGGCAAGCTGCTGACCTTCGACGACGAAGCCGCGGCGCGCGCAGCGCTGGCGCAGCGCTACCCGATCCTGGTGCAGATGGAGCAATACGCGGGCGGCAAGCGCACGCGCGTCATCCGCATCCTCAAGGATGAGGACGACTGGCCGAAGTCGAAGTCCGGCAAGGCCTGACGGCCGCCGTGGCGCCGTCGCGCAACGCGACGGTGCATCGCCAACGCACCCCTGGAAGTAATTCGGCCGGCTCACGCGTTACCGCG
>JANNNM010000533.1:0-1216 GCA_031398535.1 Betaproteobacteria bacterium
CTGGCGCACGATTGAACGCAGCGCGTTGGCGAACGTCAGGTCGATCTGTGGCTTCACCTGAATCTGGTTGATGCCGACCATCTGGTATTCCACCGGATCTTCGACGGTGAGGATCTTCACGTCGGGCTGATTCAATCGATCAAGTGCCGTGTACAAGGTCGTGGTCTTGCCCGAACCCGTAGGGCCGGTGACCAGCAGGATGCCGTGCGGCTGCTGCAGCACTTCAATGAAGGCCGCCAGCGTGTCCTCGGCGAAGCCCAGCTTGTGGAAGTCGAGCGCCACGCCCCCCTTGTCGAGAATACGCATCACGACGGATTCGCCGTGCATCGTGGGCACGGTGGACACGCGCAGGTCGATTTCCTTGCCCTGCACGCGCAGCCGGATGCGGCCGTCCTGCGGCAGGCGCCGTTCGGCGATGTCGAGGTTGGCCATGATCTTGATCCGCGAGATCACGGGGGCGGCCAGCCGCTTGGGCGGGGATTCGACGTCGTGCAGCACGCCGTCGACGCGATAGCGCACCGAGAGACGGTTCTCGAAGGGCTCGACGTGGATGTCGGAGGCGCGCATGTCGAGCGCGTTGGTGATGATGAGGCTGACGAGGCGAATGACGGGCGCTTCGGACGCGAGGTCCTTCAGTTGCTGCACGTCGGCGTTGAAGTCGAGTTCGTCGACGCGCGTCTCGACATCCCCGATCACCTGGCTTTGCGCCGACTTGCCGCTGCCGTAGAGGCGCTCGAGCGCGGATTCGAGTTCCGACGGAATGGCCACCAGCGCGCGCACGGTGCGGCCCGTGACCATCTCGAGCGCGCCGATCGTGTAGTGGTCGGTGGGATCGGCCATTGCAAGCGCCACTTCGTTGTCGTCCTCGCGCACGGGGAGCGCGCGCATCTCGCGCAGGAAGCGCGCGCTGACGCGCTCCTCGAGGATGGGAAATTCCGGGTAGGCGGCGACGTCCATCATCGGCAGGTCGAGTTGCTGCGCCAACGCCTCGGAGATTTCGCGCTGCGCCACCACGCCGAGCGTGACGAGCAACGCGCCCAGCTTCTCTCCGGATTCCTGCTGCAGCCGCAACGCGCGGTCGAGTGTGGGCGCATCGAGCGTGCCGCGCTCGATGAGGATCTCGCCCAAACGTTTGCGAACCAGGGTGTCCAAGCTTGGAAGGTGATGAAATTAAAAGAAAAATAGCCGAATGATCATAGCATGGTGCGTGCGCTGG
>JANNNM010000551.1:0-3697 GCA_031398535.1 Betaproteobacteria bacterium
CTCCGCCGAGCAATCCGCCGCGGTGCTGGTCGAAGCGATCAAGAATGACTTGAAGCCGCGCGACATCATCACGCGCAAGTCCATAGAAAACGCGATCGCGCTGGTGATGGCCACCGGCGGCTCGACCAACGCCGTGCTGCACTACCTTGCAATTGCATCGGCCGCCGAAGTGCCATGGACGATCGACGACTTCGAGCGCATCCGGCAGAAGGTGCCCGTGCTGTGCGACTTGAAGCCTTCCGGCCGCTTTGTCGCCGTCGACTTCCACAAGGCGGGGGGCGTGCCGCAGGTGCTGAAGATCCTGCTCGAGGCAGGCCTGCTGCACGGCGACTGCGTGACGATCACCGGGCGCACGATGGCGGAAGAGCTGGCGAACGTGCCGGCCGTGCCGCGCGCCGACCAGGAAGTGATCCGCACCATCGACAACCCGATGTATGCGCATGGCCACCTGGCGATCCTGCGCGGCAACCTGTCGCCTGAAGGTTGCGTCGCCAAGATCACCGGTCTCAAGAATCCTTCCATCACCGGCCCGGCACGCGTGTTCAACTCCGAACCGGAAGTGATGAACGCGATCATGGCCAACCAGATCAAGGCCGGCGACGTCGTCGTGATCCGCTACGAAGGCCCGAAGGGCGGCCCGGGCATGCAGGAGATGCTGGCCCCCACCGCCGCGTTGATCGGCCAGGGTCTCGGCGAGTCGGTAGGGCTCATCACCGACGGCCGGTTCTCCGGCGGCACGTGGGGCATGGTGGTCGGCCACGTCGCGCCCGAAGCTTTCGAGGGCGGCACGATCGCGCTGGTGCACGAAGGCGATTCGATCACGATCGATGCGCACAAGCTTTTAATCCAACTGAATGTTCCGGACGACGAACTCGCGCGCCGTCGCGCGGCGTGGCGCCAACCTGCGCCGCGCTACACGCGCGGCCTGCTGGCCAAGTACGTCCGCCTTGTCTCCACCGCCAGCAAAGGCGCGATCACCGATGGCTGACCAATTTCTCTTTCGCACGGGCGTCGCGATCGGACTGGTGGCGCTCGTCACCGGATGCGTGACGCCGTCCACGACGCCGACTGCCTCGGCACCTGAACCCGTGCCGCCCCCGGCCACCGGCACGCGCATCACGCTGGTCAACGCCGGCTTCGAATCGACGGTGCCCGGCGCGCGCGGCGATCCGGAAGGCTGGTTCTCGTTCCAGCACGCAGGCCCGCTGTCGTACAAGTACACCTCGGACACGTCGCAGAAGAAGAGCGGCGAGCGCGCCCTGCGCATCGACAACATCGGTCCGGAAATCTACGGCGCAGTGGCGCAGGGCGTGGATGCGCGTCCGCACAAGGGCAAGGTGGCGAAGTTGTCGGGCTGGGTGAAGACCATCGACGCCAACGACAACGGCGTCGTGCTGACACTGCTGGCCACGCAGGGCGGCTCGACGGTGACGCAGAACTTCATGCTCGACGCGCCGATCAAGGGCACCACCGAGTGGAAGCGCTACACGATCACGCTGCCCGTGCCGGCCGCTGCCGACCGCGTCGAAGTGGGCATGATGCTGCGCGGCAAGGGCACGGTGTGGCTCGATGACGTCGAGCTCGAGATCGTCGAGCCTTGACCAAGGAAGTTCGACGGAGGAGTCATCATGGATCGACGCAGCTTCCTTGCCGCCTCCGGCGCGGCCGCCTTGTCGGCCTGCGTGAGCGTGGGTGGCACCGCGGGTCCGCCGGTGTCGGCACCCGTCCTGCGGGTGGGCGATCGCTGGGTGTACAACGCGCGTGACGGCTTCCGCGTGCCCGTCACGTGGGTCGAGACGCACGAGGTCATGGCGGTGGCGCCGGGCGGGATCGAAGTCCGCGTCACGCTGCTGGGCGAGACGATCAACACCGTGCGCACCGAGCGGTTGCTGTCCCCGGGGGTGGTCGCGACCGGCGCCGTGTTCAACAATGACGAGACGCGCGACTTCACGCCGCCGCTCGAGCGCTTCCGTTTCCCGCTCACGTTCAGCGAGACCTGGACGCAAAACCTGAGCAACGCCGTCAGCCCGCTGAACGGCCAGCGACCGACGATCAACCGCTTCGTCCGTGTGGGCGGCTTCGAAAAGGTGACCACGCCGGCCGGCACCTTCGATGCCGTGCTGATGCGCACAATCATGAGCGTGGACGACAACAATCCGTTCCGCTGGCCTTTCCAGTGCAACTACGAGACGTGGTTTGCGCCGAGCGTGGGCGCCATGGTGCGCGAACTCAAGATGGCCACATATCGCGAGCGCGGCGACGGCCGCGATGCCGTCGACATCCGCGCGCAGAACACGACCATCGAGCTGGCGTCGTACCAGCGCGGCGCGTAGCGCCCGTCAGAGGCCCAGCCGCTGCCAGATCGTCGTGGTCAGCGAAGCCGTGTTCAGCGTGTAGAAGTGCAGGCCGGGGGCCCCGCCCTCGACCAGGTCCGCACACAGATCGGTGACGACGTCGAGGCCGAAGGCCCGCACTGACGCATTGTCGTCGCCGTAGCTTTCGAGCTTGCGCCGGATCCAGCGCGGGATCTCCGCGCCGCATGCATCGGAGAAGCGCGCGAGGCGGCTGGAGCTGGCAATGGGCATGATGCCCGGCACGATCGGCAGGTCGAGCCCGCGCGCCTGGCAGGCGTCGATGAAATTCCAGTAGGCGTCGGCGTTGTAGAAATACTGCGTGATCGCGGAGTTGGCACCCGCCGCCACCTTGCGCTCGAAGGCCGCCAGGTCGTCCTGCGGGCTGCGCGCCTGCGGGTGGTACTCCGGATAGGCCGCCACGTCGATGTGAAACCAGTCGCCCGTCTCCTCGCGGATGAAGGCCACGAGGTCGCTCGCATAGCGGAACTCGCCAGCCTCCGCCATGCCTGAAGGCAGGTCGCCGCGCAGCGCCACGACGTGCCGGATGTCGTGGTTGCGATACTCGGCCAGCACCTCGCGCAACGACTCGCGCGTGCCGCCGATGCAGGACAGGTGCGGCGCCGCCGCCAGGCCGTCACTGCGGATCTCGAGCACCGTCGACAGCGTGCCTTCGCGCGTGGAGCCGCCGGCGCCGAAGGTGACGGAGCAGAAGGCAGGACGCAGTTGCGCCAGTTGCGCGCGCGCCGCGCGCAACTTCGCCACGCCCTCCACCGTCTTCGGCGGAAAGAATTCGAGGCTGTACGCGTGATCCATGGCGGCCATCGGACGGGGCGTCAGCCCCTCTTCGGCATCAGCAGCGACGCCAATGCCCACGAGATGATGCTGTAGACGATGGCGCCGAATACACCCGACCAGAAGCCGTCGACGTGGAAACCCGGCAGGAACGAGCCGACGGCCCAGAACAGCAGCCCGTTGATCACGAAGATGAAGAGGCCGAGCGTCAGCAGCGTGACGGGCAGCGTCAGGATCACGAGGATCGGGCGGATCAGCGTGTTGATGAGGCCCAGCACCACGGCGACCACCAATGCCGTCATGAAGGAATCGACGGAGATCGACTTGAAAATATAGGGCAACGCGATCAGCGCGATCGCGTTGATGAGCCAGGTGATGACGAGACGCATGGCGGATCCTTGGGAAAGTGACGCGTTACGCCGGCGCGCCGGCCAGAAAAGGCTTCATCGCCGCGAAGAACGTGGCGCTGACCGGCGCGGGGATGCCGGCTTCGGCCGCCATCCGCGCCACGGCGCCCGAGAGCCACGGCGCCTCCAGGCGGTTGCCGGCGA